>NZ_CBCSDH010000005.1:0-148244 GCF_965138825.1 Avibacterium endocarditidis | reverse complement strand
AAGCTTTCAACCCGTTACCGTTCGACTTGCATGTGTTAAGCCTGCCGCCAGCGTTCAATCTGAGCCATGATCAAACTCTTCAGTTTAATCTTTCTCAATTCGTACACTAACAAAGCTCTATGATTTTATTAAAAATCACTATGAATTTCAGTTAAGCACTAATTGTTTCTAAATCTTTTAAGTTTTTTCCAGAATCAACAAGTGCCCACACAGATTGTCTGATTGATTGTTAAAGAGCAAAAAACAACGACGCGAGGTGTACTTTCAACTTGTTTACAACGTCGTGTCGTTGTGTGCGGCGTATTATAGGCATCTTGAAAATCTTTGCAAGTGTTTTTTGACAAGTTTTTACAAAAAATTTTAAAAAGCCTAAATTTTAGGCTGTACACCTTAAATAATGAGAATACTTATAAAAAACTCAACTTTCACCACCTTTCCAAAGCCTGTTGATCACTTTCTCGATGTTCGACCCAACGCTCGCCCTTTTCTGTCTGTTCTTTTTTCCAAAACGGCGCTTTGCTTTTGAGAAAATCCATAATAAATTCATTGGCTTGATAAGCTTCACCACGATGAGGGGAACTCACTGCGACTAGCACAATTTCATCGCCCGTATGCAGTAAGCCCACGCGGTGAATTACCGCAACGCGTAATAAATTCCAACGCGTGCAAGCCTCATCAACAATTTCACGCAAGGCTTTTTCTGTCATCGCAGGATAATGTTCTAAAAATAAACTGGATACACTATCGCCCAAATTCATTTCGCGCACTTTTCCCACGAAAATCACGGCAGCGCCGACACTATTTGGTGCGGAAACCCAACGATAAACCGCATTTTGATCAAAATTGGCAGTTTGTACCGCAATTTGAATTTCAGCCATTTTAGCCTCCTGTAACAGGTGGGAAAAAGGCAATTTCATCGCCATTTTGCACCGCACTTTCAAGACTAGCCAAGGTTTGATTAATGGCAACCAAAAGCTTTTCTTTATCTAACGCTAACGCCCATTTCTCACCTTTGGCGCTCAAATGTTGGCGTAGTGCTTCTGCATTGGTAAATTGGCCCGAGATTTCAATTTCATCAACCCCAATCAGCTCTCGTGTTTGGGCAAAAAATAATACTTTAATCATTCAGTTTTCCTGCTAAAAAATGGCCATATTTTCCACCGCACTTTTCTAAAAGGCGAATATGCTCAATCACAATATCTTTCTGCACCGCCTTGCACATATCATAAATCGTTAAGGCAGCCACGCTTGCAGCGGTAAGTGCTTCCATTTCCACGCCTGTTTTGCCTGTTAATTTGCATAGACTTTCAATACGCACTTGATTGCTTTCAGGCAGGGCAGTTAAGGATACTTCCACTTTTGAAAGCAATAATGGGTGGCATAAGGGAATTAAATCCCAAGTGCGTTTTGCCGCCTGAATGCCAGCAATACGCGCTGTGGCAAACACATCACCTTTGTGGTGTTGCCCTGATAAAATCATTTGCAAAGTAGATTGTGACATTGTAACCAGTGCTTCTGCTCTTGCTTCACGCACGGTTTCTTGCTTACCCGAAACGTCCACCATATTGGCTTCGCCATTATTATTAATATGAGTAAATGTGGTCATTATAATTCCTTGATTAACCGCCAATGCTGGCAAGATGATTACGCACGCCGCTATCACCATTATGTAAAAAGTGATGTTCTCGCTTACCCTGTAACGCAGAGAAAATTCGCGATTCTAAAAGAGATTGCTGATTATCCGCTTGTAACAAATCTCGCAATTCGATACCTTCTTCACCAAACAAACAAAGATGAAGTTTGCCCTTGGCTGAAACTCGCAGACGATTACAACTGGCGCAGAAGTTTTTTTCATAAGGCATAATTAAGCCAATTTCACCTTGATAATCTGGGTGTTTAAACACTTTAGCTGGGCCGTCTAAATAACCGCGCTGTTGCAATTGCCAACCTGAAGCCAGTAATTTTTCTGCTAAAATTTGCCCTGATAGATGATAACGTTGGAAAAACTGATCCATTTCACCTGTCTGCATTAACTCAATAAAACGCATTTGAATCGGGCGATGTTTTATCCAATCTAAAAAGCCTGAAAATTCCTGATCATTGAGATTTTTCATCAGCACCGCATTAACTTTAACTTTCTGATACCCCACTTCAAAGGCACGATCAATACCCTGCATAATTTCAGCAAACTTATCCACGCCAGTAATACGCTGAAAGATCTTCGCATCAAGGCTATCCACACTCACATTAACGGACGTAATCCCCGCTTGTTTCCACGCGGCAATGTCTTTCGCCATACGGTAACCATTGGTGGTCAGAGCAATTTGTTTGATGCCTTCAATTTGCTGAATCTTTTCAACAATAGAAAGAAAATCCTTGCGCAAGGTTGGCTCGCCACCCGTGATACGAATTTTTTCCGTACCAAGATGGGCAAAAGCACGCACTAGGCGGACTATTTCACTTTGAGTAAGAAAGCTCGGTTTATTGGCCTCTGGCTGATAACCATTGGGTAAACAATAGTTACAGCGGAAATTGCACATATCCGTAATGGACAGTCGCAAATAATAATATTGGCGGGCAAACCCATCAATAAGACGCGTTTCCCCCACCTGTTTTACAGGAATTTGTATAGGAATGCTTTGCATTAGACACCTTTCTAAAATGGAGAGGATAAGCCGTTTCCAACGTATCCCTGAGCAATACAAAATGCATTGCTGGCATTGCCACCCTATTTTGCAATCAACAAAACGTAGGTGAACAAGCTCGGAGTTATGCGAAAATTTTCCCTATTCTAAGGGCTTAACAACAATTTATCCATACCTAGAATGGGATCTATATCAAAAAAATGCCATATTTTACTTATAAATCAATTGTATAAAATGCTATATAACGAAAATTCACAAAATTTCTACCGCACTTTTAAACAAATTTGTTTATACTTACCCCTAATTCTCTTATAACGCTCACATTTTAAAGGAAAAACAATGAGTGATTTAACACCGCACAGTCGGCACGAAAATTTAGATAAGATAAATCACATTGTAGCTATTGGCGGCGGACACGGACTTGGCCGCGTGATGTCTGCACTCAGTTTTATGAAAGAACGCTTAACGGGCATTGTTACCACCACTGACAACGGTAGTTCCACAGGCAGAATTCGGAAACAACAAGGTGGCATTGCGTGGGGTGATTTACGCAATTGTCTTAACCAAATTATCACTGAACCTAGCACCGCTTCTGCACTGTTTGAATACCGTTTTTCCGCCAATAGTGGAGAACTTGCGGGGCATAATCTTGGCAATTTAATGCTAAAAGCCTTAGAAAATATGCAAATTCGTCCTACCGAAGGGGTGAATTTAATCCGTGATTTACTGCGCGTGAAATCTTTTATTGTACCGATGTCAGAAAGTGCGGTGCATCTTGCTGCTTCCTTGCCTTCTGGCTCTAGCGTGGTAGGTGAAGTGGAAATTGATGAGCTGAGCGAACTGCCTAACTCTATTTTCCTTGTTCCCCTTGTCAGCGCCACGCCTGAAGCCATTTGCGCTATTCAACAAGCTGAAGTGATTTTATTTGGCCCAGGCAGTTTTCTCACTAGCATAATGCCACCGATTTTGCTCCCTGAAATTATCGAAGCATTAAAAAACAGCCAAGCGAAAAAAATTTTCATCGACAATCTTGGGGTTGAACATAGCCCGTCCGCAGCGCTTTCTTTACAAGATCGAATAAATTGGATTAACGAAACCGTTGGGAAAAAGATTATTGATGGCGCGATCGTACAAAACGGTTTAATGCCAGAAAATAGCGATCCGCAGTTAAAAATTATTGCCAGACGTTTGCGTGCTGACGACATCAGCTACCGCCACGATCGCACCTTATTGTGCAAAGCGATTGATGATTTGATTGAGGAACTAGATAAGTAAATAAAAAATAGGGCTAAATTCAGCCCTGTTTTTTTCATATAACCTATTGATTAGATTATTTATTTATAAGTGTTAAAAATTCTTTCCTAGTTTCACGATCATCAAGGAACACCCCACCAAATGCAGAGGTTACCGTGTAACTATTTGTGTCCTTAATTCCGCGGCATTTCACACAAAAATGGGTGGCTTTTACATAAACCGCCACATTTTCTGTTTCTAAAATTGTTTGGAATGCGAGCAAAATTTGTTCTGTTAAACGCTCTTGCACCTGTGGGCGTTGGGCAAAAAATGCCACTACGCGATTGATTTTTGATAACCCGATCACCCATTTTTTCGGATAATAAGCCACCGACACCATGCCATCGATAGTCACAAAATGATGCTCGCAAGTGCTGGTTAAAGTTACATCATTCACCAACACCATTTCGCTCACTTTCATTCGATTTTCAATATTGGTGATTTTCGGGAAGTTGGCATAATCTAGCCCACTAAAAATTTCATCAACGAACATTTTCGCCAAACGAACTGGCGTTTCCTCAAGGCTATCATCACGCAAATCCAGACCGATCAATTTCATCACTTCACGCATATGCTGCTCAATGCCTTCACGGCGCTGTGATTTTGTCAGTTGCGTATCCACCATTGGGGTTTCAATCCCTTTACTCACCAATGCCTGACGGACTTTCTCCGCCTCTGGGGAAATCTTGTTCATTCACTACTCTCCAAATTTCAAATTGGGCTATTCTATCAGACAATAAAACAATAATAAAATGAGAAAGATAGCGGTTCAGTATGAAAATTTCTATAAAAATCACCGCACTTTCTTGTAGAATAGAATGCAATTCTTGATTGAAAAAGGACAATTTATGTTAAGCATTGAACAAGCTTTGAATGAAATGTTGGCACAGCTTCCTGCGCCGCAACAAACGGAAACTTTGCCGCTTTCGCAAGCCAGCCAGCGCATTTGTGCGGCGGATATTATCTCTCCAATTAACGTGCCATCTTTTGATAATTCTGCGATGGACGGCTATGCGGTGCGTCTTGCAGATCTTGCCCAATCACGCACACTCTGCGTGGCTGGCAAAGCTTTTGCAGGCAATCCTTTTAATGGCGAATGGTTGCCACAAAGTGCGGTGCGAATTATGACTGGTGCGATGATCCCAGCTGGCGCAGACGCAGTAGTAATGCAAGAAAATGTGCAACTTAATGAAGACGGCACGGTTACTTTCAACGAAATGCCAACATTGGGGCAAAATATTCGCCGAGCCGGTGAAGATGTTAAACAAGGGGACGTAGTGCTAAAAACAGGTGAAAAACTCACCACACTTCCCTTGCCGTTGCTTGCTTCCTTAGGCATTGCTGAAGTGCCTGTATTTCCACGTTTGAAAGTAGCGATTTTATCCACTGGCGATGAATTAGTTCCTGTTGGCGAGCCATTGAGCAGCGGTAAAATTTACGATACCAATCGCTTTACTGTGAAATTATTATTGGAAAAATTGCCTTGCGAAATTTTAGACTTCGGCATTCTGCCTGATGATGAAGCGCTATTTGAAACAGCCTTTTTGCAAGCGCAAGAACAGGCAGATTTAGTGATCACCAGCGGTGGCGTGTCAGTGGGTGAAGCGGATTTCACCAAGACGATTTTAGAAAAACTAGGGACGGTTAATTTCTGGAAAATTGCAATGAAACCGGGGAAACCTTTTGCGTTTGGTAAATTAGAAAAGGCGTGGTTCTGCGGCTTGCCGGGCAATCCTGTGTCCGCCTTGGTTACCTTTTATCAATTAGTGCAGCCTGCCATTGCCAAGCTCAGTGGTTACAGCCAATGGCAAGCGCCACAACAGCTTAAGGCAATCGTAAGTGAGAATCTGAAAAAAGGCGTGGGTCGCAAAGATTTCCAACGCGGTTTTTATTGGGTCAATGCGCAAGGACAACTTGAAGTAAGAGCCGTGGGTTTCCAAGGTTCTCATCTCTTTAGTGCTTTCATTGAAAGCAACTGTTTTATTGTATTAGAAGCAGAACGTGGCAACGTGCAAGCAGGTGAAATGGTGACCATTGAACCTTTCAATGAATTATTGGGTTAATGAATTATTAGGCTGATTATGATCGAACTCACTGCTGAAGAAGAACTACGCTACAACCGCCAAATTGTGCTGAAAGCCATTGATTTTGACGGGCAAGAAACACTGAAAGACAGCACAATGCTGATAATGGGCTTGGGCGGTTTAGGCTGTGCGGCGAGCCAATATTTAGCCGTGGCAGGCGTTGGCAAATTGATTTTAGTGGATTTTGATACCGTTTCTTTGTCTAACTTACAGCGCCAAGTGTTGCACGATGATAGCCGTCTGGCAATGCCCAAAGTGGAATCCGCCAAGCTCAGTTTACAGCGTTTAAATCCGCACGTTAAGCTGGAAACCATCAATCAACAATTAGATGATGATGCCCTACTCGCATTATTGCAAGGCGTTGATGTGGTGCTAGATTGTACCGATAATGTGGAAACGCGCAATCAGCTAGATCGTTGTTGTGAGCAAAGCAAAACACCGCTGGTTTCTGGTGCGGCAATCCGTATGGAAGGGCAAATTTCTGTGTTCACTTATGAAGAAAACACACCCACTTACCGCCAGCTTAGCCAGCTTTTTGGTAATGCGCCATTAAGCTGTGTGGAAACAGGGGTGCTTGCGCCAATGGTGGGAATAGTGGGATCAATGCAAGCCCTTGAAGCGATCAAAGTGCGGTTGAAAATAGGTGAGAATTTATGTGGGCGATTATTGCTCATTGACGGCTTCACAATGAAAATTCGGGAAATTAAAATCCCCGTTTAGCCTAAATCAGCGAAATAAAGCGGCATTAATTGCCGCTTATTTTTTCTCTTTTTTCTGTCATTTGTTCTCTATCGCTTCGCTTGTTCGAACTTAGATGATTTCTTAAGATGAACGCGCTAAAATTAACACGCGCGTGAAAAGCTGTTTAAACAAACGTGGAATGGACGCAACCCCACGCTGTTTTATCTCATTGGATAATGCCACCGCAAGATCGGGCTTTGATGTGCGTTGTATAGCACGTTGAATGATGCGATGAACCAAATATTTCTGCGAATGATCTTGCCAGCGTGCCAATCGAATAAAAGTTTGTTCAAAACCAGCATAATAGAAAAAATGCTCAATGTCTTTTTTCGGCAAATACGTGAGCCGCATTGCTGACTGTTCCTTATCATTGAGCAGACTTTTCGCCGTTGCAGAATATTTTTTGCCAGCTTCATCGCCATCAGTCAGCACATACCACTCAATTCCCATTGCTTTGGCATAATGAATCAAAGGGCGCAAGCCACACTGGGCAAATTCCACGATCCTGATGCCTTCCATCGCAAGATCAATACCAAGTAATTCTGCCAATTCAGTTAAAATCCAAACTTCCGTTTCGCCCTCCACCAACAGCCACATTCGAGAAAATAATGCAAGGCTACGATTATGCCGAATATGAAAGCTCAAACGGCGTAATTCTTCTTTATTTAATTGATGTGCAAGCTGAAAGGCTTCGGTGCGCTCTGTATTTCTTACTAAACGACAAATGGATTGTAAAGGAATTTGTGAAAGCAATTCTACGGAATTCGTGGTGGTGATGCGTTGGATCGGCAAATAACTGACCAACTCCCAAATGATCGCCACCATTCTTGGGTGCAGGCGAGCATCGGGATCTTCAAATAAAATAATCGGCCGCAAGCTATGAAAATCGCGTAATTCATCGGCGGAAACAAATAATTGGGTTAATTGTTGGAATAAAATATGACGTAATGAATGATGCTGTTTTTCTCGCAATTTTAGGCAAAGAGATTTCACATCATTCCAAAGTGCGGTGGTATCTTGCATTAATTCTGCCGCCATCGCACGATTGAGAAAATAATGTTGCAGCAAGTGCAGTGTGGATTGAATTTCACGATTGACTTTCGAATCATCTAACAAAGGCAACGCTGAAAAATGTTGATGCTTGGCCGATGAATTCAACCTTGCATCACGAAAACGGTAAACAGGGTGCTGTGCAATTAACGCCATTGCCATTTGCTCAGGATTTTCCAGCTTAAGCACATTCCCTTCGCCATCTAAAAAATGATAGGTGGTGATAATCTCAGCCCCTTGCATTTCCCCTGTAATCTGAAAATAAATTTTGGCATAGGGTTCATCATCAAAAATAGCCAATTGGTTATAAGGAAAATGCGTTAAGGATTTAGCTTCACGATGAACACTAAAGGTAAAGAAAAGGGTGATTTCTTTCGCCGTAAAGGCATTATTTTCGTCCTGATAAAAATCCGTTGCTTGGAATTGATAAAGGCGCTTCTCATCATTAAAAATTAAGCTCAACGCCGCCAATAAACTGGATTTCCCCCAGGCATTTTCACCAATCAACACCATATTCGGTTGCAAGGTAAATGAAAGGCGGTTTATGCCACGAAATCCTACAATATCTAATTGACGCAAATACATCACCGCTCCTTCTATCCTTGGTTTACTTGGTATTTTCAGTTCACTTGCGTAAAATAGCACAATAATTTCATCATTTTAAGGAAAAAACTGTGTTTGAAGGGTTACTTATCGTCCTTGGCCCAATGTGTTTAGGGTATTTTTTTAAGACAAAAAACACCGCACTTTTGCAGCGTATAAATCAAATTGTGATGCTGCTGCTCTATGTGATTTTATTCATTATGGGCGTGTCGTTAGGGCATTTGGACGATCTTGCCAACACCTTACCATTAATTGGTATTTCTGCTTTCACTTTTGCTTTAATCATTCAAGGCTGCAATATTCTCGGCTTAATACTGTATGACAAACTACGCCCACAGCCACTTAAACATTTAGGCAAAGATTTACCTTCACGCGGGCGATTATTATTAGACAGCACCAAGCTTTGCTCAATGGTGTTGATCGGTTTTGTGGTGGGAATTTTGACCAAAGAATGGCTTGCTTTTCCTTTTAGTACAAGCACTTATGCCTTAGTGCTGCTGATCTTTTTTGTCGGCATTCAGCTGCGTAATAACGGCATTGCATTGCGTGAAGTCATCTTCAATAAGCGCGGGCTTTATACAGGGCTGGTTTTTATTCTCACTTCATTGTTAGGTGGGATTATTTCCGCTTATGTACTGGATTTACCTGTTACACAAGGCCTAGCCATTGCTTCGGGCTTTGGTTGGTATTCCCTTTCCAGCGTGGTGATTAATGATGCTTGGGGGCCTGTTTTTGGCAGCATCGCCTTTTTTAACGATCTTTCACGGGAAATTGTCAGCTTATTCATTATTCCCTTTTTTATGTTTAATTATCGCTCTACCGCCGTTGGAATGGCAGGCGCAACCGCATTAGATTGCACCTTGCCGATTATTCAACGTTCTGGTGGCATTGAAGTTGTACCGCTGGCAATTAGTTTTGGCTTTGTAACCAATATCGTACCGCCTATTTTACTGGTATTTTTCTCCAGCATTCCCCTTGCTTAAATGTTCACTTTCAGCCTGTATGTTGTGATACAGGCTGAAAAAATTCATCAAATTTCCACCGCACTTTATTTTTACCATTTGGCAATAAGAACGATTCTCTCAAATAGAATAATTATTATTAAAATTCCCTTTAAAAATTAATAACTTACAAATATTTTTAGTTGCAAAAAAGAAAAAACTGGTTAAACTATGCCCACTATATTTTATTGACCATTAAGGAAAGGAGTGGCTATGTTACAAGACGCGATTATTAAAAAACTAAACGAACAAATTAATTTGGAATTTTATTCTTCCAATGTGTATTTACAAATGAGTGCTTGGTGCTCAGCAAACGGCTATGAAGGTGCCGCAGCCTTTTTGCTCCGCCACGCAGATGAAGAAATGATGCATATGCAAAAATTATTCACCTATGTGAATGAAACCACAGGTATGCCATTATTAGGCAAAATTGAAGCACCAAAAAATGATTACAAATCCTTAAAAGAAGTGTTTGAAATCACCCTTAAACACGAAAAATTTGTTACCGCAAAAATCAATGAATTGGTAGAAGTTACCTTTGAACACAAAGACTACTCTACCTTCAATTTCTTACAATGGTATGTGGCAGAACAACACGAAGAAGAAAAATTGTTCAGCAGCATTATTGATAAATTCAATTTAGTCGGCGAGGACGGACGTTCCCTTTACTACATTGACCGCGATTTAGCCATATTAGAATAATTAGAATAAAGGAGAGAAAAATGTTATCAAACAACGTAATTAAATTATTAAACGATCAAATGAATTTGGAATTTTATTCCTCAAACTTATATTTACAAATGAGCGCTTGGTGCGAACAACAAGGCTTTGAAGGGGCGGCACAATTTTTATCTGCCCACGCCGCAGAAGAAATGCAACATATGCGTAAATTGTTTACCTATTTAACTGAAACAGGCGCCTTACCAATCATTAGCGAAATTGAAGCGCCACCGCACGAATTTAGCTCATTAAAACAAGTGATTGAAACCACTTACCAACACGAAAAGCTGATCACGAGCAAAATCAATGAATTAGTCGGCAGAACCTTTGAAGAAAAAGACTTCTCAGCCTTCAATTTCTTACAATGGTATGTTGCAGAGCAGCACGAAGAAGAAAAATTATTCAGCGGTATTTTAGATAAACTGAATCTTCTTGGCGATGACGGCAAAGGATTATTCTTAGTGGATAAAGACCTTGCAAAACTTGCTGTGAATCACGGTTAGTTGTCATTGGTTATTACTAGAAAGCCAGCTACTCGCTGGCTTTTTCTTTGTCTGAAATTTGCTGATTTTCCACCGCACTTTGGATTTTTTCATAATGGCAAGTGCGGTAGAAAAATGCGGAAAGTAGTACGCAGAGCATTAAAATAATTTGGATTAAACGTTTTTTGGTGAGTTTTTCTGTTGCCATTATTATTTCCTTAACAATTATTTAACTATTTAAAACTTCTTAATTTTACCATTTAGTGGTATCATTTCTTGCGTTAGATCAATTTTATATGATTTTTTCTGCTTTACCGAGTTATTTGAGGATTAAATGAAGATTTTAGCTAATGACAGTAAAATTGGGCGTCGTGTTCAATCCGGCGGCTGTGCCATTCACTGCCAAGATTGTAGTATCAGCCAACTCTGTATTCCTTTCACATTAAATGAACACGAACTAGATCAGCTTGATAACATTATTGAACGCAAAAAACCTATTCAAAAATCTCAAGTCTTATTCCAAGCTGGCGATCCTCTTACTTCTCTGTACGCTATCCGTTCTGGCACGATCAAATCTTACACTATTAGCGAAACTGGCGAAGAACAAATTACGTCCTTCCATTTGCCCGGTGATCTCGTTGGCTTTGACGCAATTACCAATATGCAGCACCCAAGTTTTGCACAAGCCCTAGAAACCGCAATGGTGTGTGAAATCCCTTTTGATATTTTAGATGATTTATCAGGCAAAATGCCAAAACTGCGCCAACAAATTATGCGCTTAATGAGTAGTGAAATTAAAAGCGATCAAGAAATGATCCTCTTACTATCTAAAATGAATGCGGAAGAACGCTTAGCCGCATTTATTCATAATCTTTCTCGCCGTTACTCCGCTCGCGGTTTCTCAGCGCGGGAGTTTCGTTTAACAATGACTCGCGGCGATATTGGCAATTATTTAGGCTTAACCGTTGAAACCATTAGCCGTTTGCTAGGACGTTTCCAAAAATCAGGTATGTTATCCGTGCAGGGTAAATACATCACCATAAATAATATGGCAGAATTATCACAACTTGCGGGGGTAACCAAAACGCGCATTCAAATGGTGAGCTAATTTACTTTTCCGCTCTTTCTAGTGCAACAATATGTTGCACTAGATCACGTTTTTTCCCACTCTAACTTGTTATTCTTGCCAATCTCTTCTATGCTATAAGACACTTAACCATCATTTGGAGGTTGTTATGAAATTTAAAAATATCTTGGTTGTGTTAAATCCTGAAAATGAAAAGCAATATGCCCTTGCTCGTGCGGTGCGTTTAGTAAAAGAACAAAAAAGTGAAAGCAAGGTAAAAATCACTACCTTTATGACGGTTTATGATTTATCTTATGAAATGTCTGCGCTACTTTCTTCGGAAGAACGTGAAAATATGCACCAAGGTGTTATTGAGCAACGCCAAAAAGCAATCAAACCTTATTTGGACAAATACGCTGATCCAAATATTGAATTTCATTCAACGGTGGTTTGGAATAGTAATGAAGCTGAAGCCATCGCCGAAGAGGTTGAAAAAAATAGCTACGATCTTGTGGTGAAATATACACAGGAAGAAGAAAGCATTACTTCGCTAATTTTCACCCCGATGGATTGGCAGCTATTACGCAAATGCCCTGCGCCAATAATGATCGTGAAAGATGGAGATTGGAAACATCAACGCCGTATTTTGGTTGCCGTTAATGTGTCAGATGATGAAGATCATCATAGCCTACTCAATAATGAATTAGTTACACTCGGCATTGATTTAGCAGATAGTTTGGAACGTGGAAATGTACACCTTGTTACAGCCTATCCGCCAACACCGATCAATATGGCAATAGATTTACCGGAATTTAGCACCGCAGATTATAGCAATAGTATCCGCGGACAATATTTGATCAATATGAAAGCTTTACGCCAAAAATTTAATATTGATGAAGATCACACTCACGTTAGAGAGGGTTTCCCTGAAGATGTTATCCCTGAAGTAGCAAAAGAATTAGGGGCAGAAATGGTAGTACTAGGCACAATAGGCAGAACAGGACTTTCCGCCGCTTTCCTAGGAAACACCGCTGAACACGTTATCAGTAAATTAAATTGCAATTTATTAGCGATTAAGCCGAATGACAAATAAGGCAAAAATATAATACAAAAAAGCTGATTTCACATTTGAAATCAGCTTTTTCATTTCAACATCTAAAACAACAGATTATTTTGCATAAAGCGGAGCTGGACCAATAGGACCACCTTTCGTTGTTGCCTCTTGTTGCTTTAATAATTTACCTGATGAAGAAATTTCTACACGACGGTTATCACGTAAACAGTCTTTTAATGCTTGGCCCCCAGCAACATCATCACAAGCTTTAACTTGATATGCCTTTCCATAACCAATTGCTTCAATATGTGCTGTTACTCCCTGTTGAATTAATCTAGCCTTAACTCTATCAGCTCGACGTTGTGAAAGTTTCAAGTTATACGCTACAGAACCCAAACGGTCAGTATGACCAGACACCTTAACATCTTTAGCTTGTGCTTCTTTCAACTGTTTAGCTACGTTATCAACAACCTCAATTCCTTTTGGTGAAAGAGTATCTTTATTAAAGTCAAATAAGAAATCACCTTTTAAGCTGAAAGATAAGCTACCATTACAGCCATTCGGATACCAAAAGAAACTTTGGGCATTCATATCTTTGTCAAATAAAATTTTGTACTGACAGATTTTGTGCTCACCATTTTCACGGTAGTTAAACACATAATCCCATTCACGCACACCGAATAAGCCTTCTGCGAAATGTGGACGATCGATCAAGTTATAAATTTGATCTTTATTCATACCACGCTCAATCATTCGTACGTTATCCCAATTTGGCCAAGAGCCATATTGACTACCATCGTGGTTAAATTTAGAATCCTCAATTTTCGGCCAAACTAGATCTTCTGATGTACCTTCATCAGTAACCTTACTTAAGTTTCCGCATGCTGCTAATGTCGTTGCAGCAACAGCTGAGAATAAAAGATGTGATAATTTCATATTTTTACCTTAACACTATAAATAAATCATTACTTGGAAATGAACGGAATGCCCAAATGGCATTTTTGCTCGGCGCTATTATATAGTAAAGCTAATTATCAATAAAGTAAATTAACAAAACCCTTTACTATGCGAAATCCAACAAGTTTTTTGTCAAATAATGTAAAGATAACGTTTTTTATATTTTACCCTTAGTACAAAGTCCGCTCATTACGCTTCAACCAGCTCAACAACAGATTATCGGCGCTTTCTTCAGCTTGTTTTCCTAATTTCTGCACAAGGGATTTTTTCATTGTGTATTTCACTGAAAGCACGAGTTTGTCTTTAATGGCTTGTAAGATCAAATCATCGCTGGTAGCAATTTCATCGACTAAGTTTAATCCTAGTGCCTGCTGACCAAACCAATGTTCCCCCGTGGCGATTTGCTCCACATCAATTTGTGGGCGGTGTTGAGCGACAAATTGTTTAAATAATTGATGGGTTTCATTTAACTCTTGTTGGAATTTTTCTTTGCCTTTTTCAGTGTTTTCGCCGAGTAAGGTTACGGTGCGTTTATATTCGCCTGCTGTCATCACGTCCACATCAACATCGTGTTTTTTCAGTAAACGATGAATATTCGGTACTTGCGCCACCACACCAACTGAACCAATAATAGCAAAAGGCGCGGCAATAATTTTATCCGCCACGCACGCCATCATATAGCCACCACTGGCTGCCACTTTATCCACGGCTACGGTTAATTTTATTTGATGCTGTTTCAAGCGCGCTAACTGAGAAGCCGCAAGCCCATAGCCGTGTACCACGCCACCAGGGCTTTCCAAACGCAACAACACTTCATCTTCTGGTTTAGCGACGGCGATAATGGCACTCACTTCTTCACGAAGTGCGGTGGTTTCTGACGCAGAAATATCGCCTTTAAAACTCAACACAAATAAATGGGGCTTGCGTTCGTTTTCTGGATTATCGCCTTTTTTACGCTTTTCTTTTTCTGCTTTGGCTTTTTGTTTTTCTTCTTTTTTACGCGCTTTCTCCGCTTGTTTTAACGCATCTTCAGAAAGATGAAACTCCGCCAAACGCTTGGTGTTTTCTTCATATTCTTGCGATAAATCGGTAATCACTAACTCCCCTGCTTGGTGAGATTTTTTCTGTTTAAACGCCATAATCATCGCGACAATCCCTGCGATAACCAATAACACCGTAAGAATTTCTAGAATAAATAAGCCATAGCCCATTGCTAATTCTGACCACATAAGCTGTCCTTTTTGTTAAATAAAAATCAAAATGCGATCATAAAGCATTTCTGGCAAAGTGCAATTTTCCGCTTATTATTTACCATTAAGAAAAAATCTTTTTCCTTTTTTACGATTGTTCTAGAAAAAATTCGCTCTATAATGACCGCACTTTATGATAAGCACAGTTTAAGGATTTATTATGTCAAAAGTTCTTGTTTTAAAATCGAGTATTCTCGGCGATTATTCACAAACCAATCAACTTGCAGACTATCTTGTATCAAAATTACCCGCAGGAACAGATGTGGTTGTGCGTGATTTAGGCGCTAATCCATTGCCACACTTTGATGGCGTTGCTGCCAATGCCTTGCGTGGTGAGCCAAAAACAGAACAAGATAAAACATTGCTAGCCCTTTCCGATGAGTTAGTAGCAGAATTAAAAGATGCGGATACCATTGTCATCAATGCGCCAATGTACAACTTTAATATTCCAACTCAATTAAAAAGCTACATTGATTTCATTGCCCGTCCGCGTGTTACGTTCCAATACACAGAAAACGGCCCTGAAGGCTTAGTGAAAGGCAAAAAAGCGATCGTTTTAGCCTCTTTCGGTGGTGTTCACCAAGGACAAGCCACCGATGTTATCACCCCTTATTTAAAAACGTTCCTTGGCTTTATCGGCATTGATGATGTTGATTTTGTTTATGTAGAAGGCGTAGGTTCTGGCGCAGAAGTCGCGGCAAAATCGCAAGAACAAGCGAGAGCGAAAGTGGATACATTGATTTAATGTATATGAGAAAAAAGAGCAGGTCTCCCCTGCTCTTTTTCGTTTACTCCGCTGCCAACTCAATCAACCTCAATGTCAATTCACAAGATTTCACGAAAGAAGTAACAGGCAGAAATTCAAAGCGGGAATGAAAGTTATGTGCGCTGGTGAAATAATTTGACATTGTGATGTCTTTCATAGACATACAAATTGTCAGAGCAAACTACACACAGAATCCCGCCAAATTAATTTAGGTTCTAGCAAAATAGATTGTTCGCTTTTATGGGGGTTTTTAATACGTTCTAACAGCGTTTCCACCGCAAGTTTGCCTAATTCGGCTTTAGGTTGATGAATGGTGGTGAGCGGTGGGGCGAGATATTGCGCCAGGGTAATATCATCATAGCCAATCACAGAAAGATCTTGCGGAATACGCAAACCATTTTGCCACGCCACTTGATAAACGCCTACTGCAATCGTGTCGCTACACGCAAACACAGCCGTAGGCCGTTTGCCAGCTTGTAATAGTTTTTTCATTCCTTCCACGCCACCTTCAAAATCAAAATGGCTTTCGATAATCCATTCATCACGAATGGCTAACTGATGTTCGTTTAAGGCTTTTTTATAGCCTTGCAAACGATTTTGTGCGAGGGATTTATTCAGATTTCCTGTGATAATCGCAATCTCTTTATGTCCTTGCTCAATTAAGCATTTTGTCGCAAGATACGCACCAAGTTCAGAATTTTCATAAATTTTATCCGCACTTAATGCCGTTGGCCACCAGTCCATAATCACCATTGGTAAGGCAACATCAAGTTGTTTAAGAAAGGAATGACGGCTATCAGAATACATTAACAACAAGCCGTCCACCTGTTTTTGAATCAGCGTTTGAATATTTTGCTCTAAGCGATCTTCATTGCCATCTAGACTTGAAATAATCAGATTATAATCGTGCTGATTACAATACTGCTCAACGCCACTCACCACTTCCGCAAAAAAAGGGTTGTTGGTTGCAGTAACCAACATTCCCAAGGTTTTAGTTTGCTTGATTTTCAGGCTTCTCGCCAAGGCGGAAGGGCGATAATTCAGTTCTTTGACAACCTTCATTATGCGTTCTCGCATTGCATCGCTCACATAGCCCGTGTTATTAATCACGTGCGACACGGTGGAGGTTGAAACCTGTGCGATGCGTGCAATATCTTTCATTGTTGCCATAATGACTTCTCAAATTTTGATCACTAAATGCTTGTCATTCTAATGAGCCTGAGCCAAAAAATCGAGGGTTTCTTGCCGAGTAGGAATGGAGGTTTGTGCGCCTAAACGGGTAACACTTATCGCTGCGGCGGCTTGGGCAAAATGAATAGCTTGATTTAACGATTTGCCCTCTAATAATGCCGTCATCAACGCGCCATTAAAGGTATCCCCAGCAGCGGTGGTATCTGTTGCCTGCACCACAAAGCCCTGCACGATTTCTTGTTGGTTTTGATGGCTGACAAAAACCCCTTTCGCACCTAAGGTAATCAATACCATTTCCACCCCTTTTTGATGAAAAACTTGCGCAGATTGCACCGCACTTTGGTAATCCACCACTTTCACGCCTGTAAGAATTTCCGCTTCTGTTTCATTTGGCGTAATCATTGTTAGCTGCCCCAACAATTCATCAGGCAGTGGCTGTGCAGGCGCGGGATTTAGCACCACTTGCTTACCTGCTTGTTTCGCTAATTTCGCGGCACACAGCACACCGTCTAAGGGGGTTTCTAATTGCATCAGCAAAGCATCGCTCTGCTCAATAATATGAGCGAAAGACTGTACCCTATCAGCATTCAGATAAGCATTCGCCCCCGCGGAAATCACAATGCTATTTTCGCCGCTGTCTGCCACTTGAATCATTGCAATCCCTGTGCGAGCCTGTGTAACTTCAGAAATTGCCGCCGTATTCATTCCCGCTTGCACGAAAGATTTTTTCATCTCCCGCCCAATATCGTCATTTCCTACACAAGCGATAAAATTCACCCTCGCTCCCAAGCGTGCCGCCGCCACCGCTTGATTTGCCCCCTTTCCGCCGTACACCACTTGATAATTACGTCCCGACAAGGTTTCCCCCGGCTGTGGAAAATGTGACACTTGAATAAGATGATCTGCGTTAATACTACCGAGAATGGTTAGGGTTGAATTGCGCATAGTTATTCCTTAATAAAAATCACGAAAAAAAGCACCGCACTTATATTTTGTGCATATTGCGAAATACATTGATTAAAACGTGATGACACGCGAAAAATATTTCGCAATATACCCAATATACGAAAGTGAAATTCAAGGCGAATAGAAAATCCGCCTTGAATAATTAAAGGATTATTGACTGATCACTTTTAATGGCACAGGGATTTGTGCTTCAACAGCTTCGCCTTTAATCACCTTGTCAGCCGTCTGCACGCCTAATGCACCAATTAACTCTGGTTGTTGTGCAATAGTCGCAGCTAATTTGCCACTTTTTACTGCTTTTACGCCATCATCTGTACCATCAAACCCAACAATTAACACCGATTTATTCGCCGCTTGAACAGCTCGAATTGCACCCAGTGCCATTTCATCATTTTGAGCAAATACCGCTTGCACATTTGGTTGCGCAGTGAGTAAGTTTTCCATTACATTTAAGCCTTTGGTGCGATCAAAATCTGCAGGCTGACTGGCTAATACGTCAAATTTATGTGCTTCTACCGCTTGTTTAAAACCTTCACCACGTTCACGCGCAGCGGACGTTCCGGCAATACCTTCTAATTGAATGACTTTCGCATTATTTCCTAATTTTTCTGCGATGAAATCCCCTGCCATTTTGCCGCCAGCCACATTATCAGAAGCAATATGACTCACCACTTTGCCTTGTGCTGCACCACGGTCTAAGGTAATCACAGGAATATTTTTTTGATTTGCCATTCGCACCGCACTCGCTACTGCGGTAGAATCCGTTGGGTTAATCAGTAATACTTTCGCCCCGCGTACGGTGACATCTTCAACATTCGCCAGCTCTTTCGCTGGATCATTTTGTGAATCTAACACCACAAGGTTATAGCCCAATTTATCCGCTTCTTTTTCTGCCCCTTCTTTTAGGGTAACGAAAAACGGATTATCTAAAGTTGAAACGGCTAATGCAATGGTCTCTTTTGCCACCACCGCTTGGCTAACAGCCGAACCAAGAATCACTGCGGACGCCAGTAACGTTAATTTTTTCATACACATCTCCTTTCATTAGGTGAGTTTAAGTTAAGCATTTTTTCGACTGAAAAAATGATCGGTAAGTACAGCTGCCAAAATAACGATTGATTTTGCAATCATTTGATAGTAAGAAGAAATATCTAATAAATTCAAGGCATTATTTAAGAACCCAATAATCAGCGCACCAATTAATGTGCCAAAGATACGCCCTTTTCCGCCCATTAAACTTGTGCCACCGACAACAACTGCGGCAATCGCATCAAGCTCATAGGACACACCCGCGGTTGGCTGTGCGGAAGATAATCTTGAAGTCACAATCAATCCTGCAACGGTGGCTAAAAATCCGCTTACTGCATACACGAATATTTTTACTTTATCCACATTAATGCCTGATAAACGGGTTGCCGATTCATTGCCACCTAGGGCATAAATATAACGTCCCATTGGGGTATGTTTTAAGATATACCAAGCAACAAGGAAAATAATTGCCATTAACCAAATTGGGAAAGGAATATTGAATAAATACCCTGTTCCAAGGAAAGAAAATTGATCTGCCACATCAGAAAAACCCAGACTGATTGGTCGCCCATCGGTATAAACCATTGTTACGCCACGCAATAAGGTCATTGTTACCAAGGTAGCAATGAAAGCCTGAACTTTACCTTTCGCGATAATCACTCCGCTGATGCCACCTAATAAGGTGCCACAGAGTAAAACAAGGGGAATTACAATGAAAATAGATAAATCAAGGTTCACCAGTGAGGCGGCAATCGCGCCAGTTAATGCCAATACCGATCCTACTGAAAGATCGATCCCTGCAGTTAAAATCACAAAGGTCATTCCCACTGCGATAATGGCATTGACTGAGGTTTGACGCAAAATATTCAGCAAATTATCCATTGTGAAAAAATTCGGATTAATGCTAGAAACAATTACAATCAAGACAATTAAAGCCAAAATTGAACGTTGCTCAATCAGGAAATTTTTTAATTTTGTTGTTGTCATAATTTATCCTTTTAATGCTGTTGCGTGATAGCGGCGGTTAAGAGCTTTTCTTGGCTCACTTCTTCACGCAAGAATTCACCGAGAATTTCGCCATTATTCATCACCAAAACGCGATCACTCATACCAATAATTTCTGGCATATCGGAAGAAACCACGATAATGCTCATTCCTTCTTCTTTAAACTTATTGATTAACTGATAAATTTCCTTTTTTGCTCCCACATCAATACCACGAGTTGGCTCATCTAAGATTAAGACATCAGGCCGTGTCATCAACCCTTTGGCAATCGCCACTTTTTGCTGATTACCGCCTGATAACAAGCCGATCATTTGATCCATTGAAGGAGTTTTCACATTAAACAGTAGAATAAAATCATTAACGGTCATTTTTTCAGCTCGGTGATCGATCGCCCCATTCTTAGTGAGCTGCTTTAATGCGGTGAGTGTCATATTTTCTTTAATCGACATTCCCAACACCAAGCCATCACCTTTACGATCTTCAGAAATATATACAATGCCATTATTTAAGCCATCTTGCGGGGAACGAATCGTCAAAGCACGATTATGCAGAAAAATCTCACCGCTCTTTTTCGGTAACGCGCCATAAATGAGTTTCATCAGTTCCGTTCTGCCTGCCCCCATTAAACCTGACACGCCAAGAATTTCACCGCGATTTAACTGAAAAGACACGTTATTAACGCCCTGCCCCGTCAAATTTTGCACGCGTAATACTGGCTCACCAATAGGGCTATCAAGATGGGGATATTGTTCTTCTAGCTTTCTTCCCACCATTAGTTCAATAAGCTGCTCTTCATTAATGGCGGAAAGTTCACTTTCTGCAATAAACTCTCCATCGCGTAAAATGGTAACATCATCACAAATAGTAAAAATATCTTGCATTCGGTGAGAGATAAATACGATCCCACAACCTTCCGCTTTCAATTCTCGAATGACGTCAAACAGGGCTTGAGTTTCAGAATCGGTTAAGGCATCGGTTGGCTCGTCCATAATAATCACCTTGGCATCAAAACTTAATGCTTTGGCGATTTCAATCATTTGCAACTCACCTAAGGAAAGTTTTGCGACAGGTGTTGAAGGGTGATGTTTAACTTTCAAACGTTGCAGCAATTTTGCGGATTCTTCTGTCATTTTAGCCCAGTCAATACCGCCCAATTTATGGGTAAACTCCCGCCCTAAAAAAATATTTTCAGCAATGGTTAAATTAGGAATAATATTGAGTTCTTGATGAATAATACTGATTCCCGCTAACTGAGAAAATTTCGGATTTTTATACCGCACTTTCTCTCCGTGAAAATAAATCTCTCCGCTATCTTGCTGATAAATCCCAGTGAGAATTTTCATCAAGGTTGATTTGCCTGCACCATTTTCCCCCATTAATGCCATCACTCTCCCCGCATAAACAGACAAACTCGCATTATGCAATGCCCGCACGCCAGGGAAGGATTTACAAATGTTGTCTAATCTTAAAATGGGTTTCATCACGCCCCCTTAAAATGGTACACCTGAAACAAGAATGATATTGGCATAAGGCGTACATTCGCCCGAACGCACAATAGCTTTACTCTCTTGGCTCAAAGCTTTAAATTCTTCGTGAAAGACATAATCCACGGTAATTTCGTTATTTTGTTGCCGCGCTAATTGTTCAAGTTTCTGCAATAACGCTTGATGAATGCTCGGATTTTTGTGTTCAATTTCTTTGGCTAAAATCACTCGCTCCACAAAACATTCGCCCACTACGGCATCAAAAACCGATAAAAAACTCGGAATCCCAGCACGCAAGGCAAGATCTACGGTTTCCATTCCCACTGGAATGGGTAAGCCTGCATCACAAATCGTTAAAAAATCCGTATGCCCAAGCTGCGCTATTTGCAATGACAGCGGTGCATTCAAAATTCCTGTTTTCTTCATATTGCCTCCCTAAAAACCATATCAAAACCTTACAAAAATTTTATCGAAACGTTTCGATAAATAAAAAATAACCGATCTAATCAAAATCTAAAACACCAAATTTTTAAAAATGTGAGAAAAATCACAGAAAATTTCCACCGCACTTTGTTTTTCACGAAAAGTTAAAATTTAATAAAAATGTGGGCTAATTTAAAAAGATCCAGTCATTTACCTCTTTTTTTGTAATTTCTCAAAAACCATACAATTTTCACGAACAATTTTTTATTTTCTTTGTCTTAGGCAAAACAACAAACACGCTTTCAGCAATGAAAGAAAATAGCGATAGATCCCTTTAAAAATTGAGATCTGTTCTTATTTTAAAATGACACTTAGTAACGAAATGGAGAAATGAAGTGAAAAGAAAACATTTTTTATTAACGAGTATCGCTCTTGGCTTAACTGTGCTTGGCACTTCGGTGAACGCAACGGCGACATTGCCTCCACCAAGCACGCTTTCTGGCACGCCTACTTTAGCGCCAATGTTAGAGCAAGTTCTACCTAGCGTCGTTTCCATTGCGGTGGAAGGAAAACAAAAAGCACGCTTCCAAAATGACGATATTCCTGAAGAATTCAAATTTTTCTTCGGGCCGGATATTTTTAAGAACAACGCTCCGCGTAGCTTCAAAGGTCTCGGCTCTGGTGTGATTATCAATGCCGCAAAAGGTTATGTGCTAACCAATAATCACGTTATTGATCAAGCAGATAAAATCACCGTGAAATTACAAGACGGACGCGAATTTAAAGCGAAATTAGTGGGCGCAGATGAGCTTTCTGATATTGCCTTAATTCAGCTAGAAGATCCGAAAAATCTTACTGAAATCAAAATGGCTGACTCCGATAAACTGCGCGTTGGTGATTACACCGTGGCAGTCGGCAACCCATTTGGTCTAGGACAAACAGTAACCTCAGGGATTGTTTCTGCTCTTGGACGCTCAACTGGCTCAGAGCGCGGTAGCTATGAAAATTACATTCAAACTGACGCCGCAGTAAACCAAGGCAATTCTGGTGGCCCATTGCTTAACCTTAATGGCGAATTAATCGGCATCAATACCGCCATTATCTCACCTAGTGGGGGAAATGCTGGGATCGCTTTCGCTATTCCAAGCAATATGGCAAACAGCCTTGTGAAACAAATCCTTGAATTTGGCGAAGTTCGCCGTGGATTATTAGGCATTAAAGGGGCTGAACTCAATGCTGATTTAGCCAAAGCCCTCAAAATTGATGCACAACAAGGCGCATTCATAAGTGAAGTATTGCCAGATTCTGCCGCAGAAAAAGCGGGCTTACAAGCCGGTGATGTGATCACGGCAATTAACGGTCAAAAACTATCCAGCTTCGCCGAATTGCGAGCCAAAATCGCCACCACTGGTGCGGGTAAAAACGTGGAATTAACCTATTTACGCGATAGTAAATCCAACACCACTTCCGTTACCTTACAACCAGATGAAGAAGCCAAAGCCAGCGCAACAAATCTTCTCCCAGCCTTAGAAGGCGCAGAGTTAAGCAACTATAATGCAAAAGGACAAAAAGGCGTTGAAATTAGCAAAATTAAGGATAAATCGCTCGCCCAACGCCTAGGTTTAAAAGACGGCGATGTGATTATCGGCATAAACCGCACCCCCGTTGAGAACCTAGACCAACTGCGTAAATCACTGAAAGATAAACCTTCTACTATCGCGTTAAATATTTTGCGTGGTAAAACGAATTTTTATTTGTTGGTGCAATAAACTGAGGAGGCTTATAAAGACAGCTAATAAAACATCAGTTTTATTACCAAATAAATTCCAAGCTCCACATGTCCTTTAAAAGGACATGTGAATATCACATACTCCTTGAGTTTATCCCTTAAATTCATTATTTAATAAATTATATGTATATAGTAAGGGGCTTGAAGGATTTCAATCGCTAAAGAAAGTGCCTAACCTTGAAAAGGCTCACTAGATTGTAATACACCAGGCTTTTTTAAGACCGCAAGATAGTAAAAAAGATTATAGCTGTTCCTCCTTTAAAGATGTTTGCATAAGGTTTGGACTTGTCGCTTGACTTGCACTTTTTCCCCTGTAACCGGTGTACAGGTAACAGCTCAATCAGGAAATAGTTCATCATAGCTAAAAACCCGTCATTAAAGACACTCTCTTTACCCCATTTTATCTGGTTGACTATGGTTTTAGGATTCAGATGCACAAACCAGAGCCTAAAGATGACTTTGATATTGTACATTGCCAAGATGATTTGTGTTGGATGTATATACCAGATTATCGCGGACAAATTTATTATAACACTGTTACAGGTGAACCAATTACCATCAACGAGCTAAGCAAAACTCCGAAAAATCTCACCGCACTTAAACCATTGGATAAAACGTGCAAGTGGGACGGTGAGAAATGGATACTTGATAAAAACAAACGTAACTCCCTCCAACAACGCCAACAAATCCGCAATGCTAACGCTATCAATACCAAACATGATGATAGATGCGTAAACGGCGGGAGTTATGTGTCAGCGATCCCCAAAAGGGGGATACGGACAAAAAAGCCGTGCGACACTAGTCGAAATCAAAGCTGATTTCGATTGAAATGGTAAAGAGAATAACGGAGAGCCACGCATTTTTACGCTAATTTATGCGGATAACAGTACCACCCCTTGGAACTACCGACCAATGGTTTAATACTTATTACTGATGGCAGAGCGGACGAAAACCTTTTCAAGCCATTGCTATCGCCGTGCTATACTTGCCGACAAGCCAAAAGCCTGTTGGCGTTTTTGGTTTAAGTTTGTTAATGCCTTGTTTCGAGATCCGAGACATTGCCAGACAGCGTATGAAAGCGAGTTAAAGCGCAGGCAATATCCTGAAGATTTTCAATTAAGTTAAGCAAAAAAGCGGAATATTCCGCTTTTTATTTAAAGATTTAACAGTAGTGCGATTTTCTGCCGAATTTCCGCTAATTCATCAAGGGCAATTTTTCCTTTAAACTCCGCTTTTCGCACACGCCAATCAAGGCTTTTAATTTGATCCGATAACACCACATTTTTTGGCGTACCATCAATGGCGACTTCAAAAGGGTAACCTTTAATTTTTGTTGTGAGCGGACAGCAAATTAACAAACTGGTGAGATGATTATAGGCTTTAGGGCTAAGCACCACCGCTGGGCGATGACCGGCTTGCTCGTGCCCTGCTTGTGGGGTGAAATTCAACCAAATAATATCGCCCACATCGGGAATATATTCCTTCATCACCATTCCCCTCCTTCAGACTCACCAAAATCCACTTCTTGATGCAGATTGTCAGGGTGAATATTGGCGAGCAATTGGTTTAGAGAGGGTTGCTGTGGCAGTGGGGCAATAATAATTTTGCCATTTTCAACTTGCATATCAACCAAGTGATCCACGTTCAATTGCAATTCCGAAAGCACCGGTGCAGGAATGCGAATGCCCACACTATTGCCCCATTTTTTTATTGTTAGTTGCATTAGTTCCTCCTCATAAATGTTTATACATTGTATAACTTCAATTACCAGAACGCAATCTTATGATGTCATCTTGTTTTTCTGTCATATTTCCATTCACATTCGCAATCAATAGCGGGTCATTTTTTCTCGTTGCAAAATAGCCCTAAATTTAATCAACCTAACCAAAAGGGCTATTTATGGACTATTTACACCGCGTGCGGGTCATCGAAATTAACGAAGGCACGCGCACAATCAAAACACCGTCCACGGCTGTGATTGGGATTGTTTGCACCGCAAATGATGCTGACGCCGAGGCTTATCCACTTAACACCCCTGTTTTGCTCACCAACACAATGGCTGGCATTGCCAAAGCAGGCTCGCAAGGCACGCTGGCGAAAACCTTAAAAGCCATTAGCAACCAAGTCAACACGCTCACAGTTGTGGTGCGTGTGGAACAAGGCGATGACGAAAGCGATGAGGGCGCAGCAACTACGGCAAATGTGATTGGTACGGTAACAGGCAGCAGACAATATACCGGCTTGAAAGCCTTGCTTGTGGCGCAAGCGAAATTGGACGTTAATGGAAAAGACTTAATCTAAATTGATTTAATCAATGATCTTTATGTAGTAAACGGCAAAGACCGCCTAGCGGAACACCGCAAAGCCATTGGTTTATAACGGACACACCGCAGCCCCGCAAGGGGCATTTTTTGAAAGCGAAAAGGAATAGAAAATGAAAAAAACAAACCAAAATAGCAAACACGTTACCTTAACCCAAGCCCTCGTACGTGGCGAGAAAGAAATCCGCGAAATCAGCGTGTTGAAGCCCAACATTGCGGCATTAAAAGGGCTGAAAATGTTTGATGTAATGCAAATGGACGTTGATGCGTATTGTCAGTTGCTGCCACGTGTTACTTCGCCTGCTTTAACCAAAGCAGACGTGCTGAACCTTGACCCGATTGATTTCACCGCTCTTTGATCGGAAATTGTCGGTTTTTTCGTGAAAACCGAACCAGCCGAAGCAGTAATGGAAGCCTAGCCCCTTTGCTTATCCCTGCCACGGTGGAAGATACCATTGCCGACATTGCCACCGTGTTTCATTGGTCGCCGAATGTATTTGACGAAATGGAGTTGGACGAATTAATGCAATGGCGGGGAAAGCCCGTGAACGGGCAGAATATCAAGAATAAAGTGCGGTGCAAAATTTACGAAAATTTCACCGCACTTTAATTAAACCGATGTAGGGCGTTTGATTAACCCAACGTAGGGGCAGACCTATGTGTCTGCCCGCGAAAGCTACCGCCATTGCTGACTATTGCAAATACGGGCGTAAACGGGCGAACACACAGGTTCGCCCCTACAAATAGAGGATCACATAATGCTACAAAACTTCGCAATGATGGCGTATGGCTTTTTTGTGTTTATGCGCTCAACCATACCCTACCAAGAAACACAGCGCACTGCACAGTGGCGACACCCCACTAATTCGGTGATTGGACGAATGCCTAAAGCCCAGTTTGTGGGAAAGGAAAGCGAAAGCATCACCATTCAAGGAGTGCTAATGCCGAGTATCACAGGGGGGGAAATGAGCATTGCTACCTTGGAAGCCCTTGCCGAACAAGGCGAGCCTTATCCCTTAATCGACGGCGCTAATTTTATGGTGCTGGGTTGGTATGTCATCGAAGAAATCAGCGAAACGCAATCGGTATTTTTTGCTGATGGCAAAGCACGCCGCATTGATTTCTCAATGAAGTTAAAACGTACTGATGATAGTCTTTTAGCTGATCTTGGTGATGCCGTGAAAGGATTGATTGCCTAATGCACTATGACGAATATTATCAACAAATGCGCGAAACCAATCACAAAATCCCACAATTTAGCATCAGTGTGAGTAGTAAAAATGGCGAGCAGGACATCACTCAACAAGTCAACCAACGCTTAATGCAACTCACTTTAATTGATAACCGTGGCTTTGAGGCGGATGAATTGGATTTGCAGCTTAGCGATCACGATGGCGCATTAATGTTGCCAAATCGTGGCGCAAAAATTGATATCGCGATTGGCTGGAAAGGGCAGCAGCTTATTCCCAAGGGTAGCTACATTGTGGACGAAATCCAATATAGCGGCACGCCTGACAGCCTGACTATTCGGGCAAAAAGTGCGGATATGCGTGGCACATTGCATAGCAAAAAAGAGCGGTCATTTCACCAAACGACTTTTGGCAAACTCATTGAACAGATTGCCCAAGAAAACGGCTTAGAACCCTTATGCCATAAAGCATTTAAAGATAAAGCTATTTCCCATCTTGATCAAACCAACGAAAGCACCATCAACCTGCTTTCACGCCTTGCAGAAGAAAATGATGCCATTGCCACGGTGAAAAACGGCAAGCTGTTATTTATGCCTGCGGGTAAAGGCAAAACCGCCACAGATAAGCCCTTACAGCCTATTCACATCACCCGACAATCGGGCGATAGCTTCAATTTTTCGCTGGTTGAAAGCGAGAATTACACCGCCGTGCGTGCCTATTGGCATAATTTAGACACAGGCAAAAAAGGTGAAGTGGTATTTGATAAAAACAGCAAAATCGAACGTAAAACCCGCTTAACCAAAGGCAGAACACGTAAAGATGGCACAGTAACAGGGCAACGACAAAGCAAACGTAAATATAATCAACTGGTGCAAAGCGAACCCGTGGAAACCGATGCAAACCAAATGAAAACCCTACGCCACACCTACAAAACCGAAGCGGCGGCATTAAATGCGGCAAAAGCCGCCTTTGATAAAATTCAACGTGGTGTGGCAACATTTAGCCTAAACCTTGCCCTAGGCAATCCTGAACTAATGCCAGAACTACCCGTTACCGTGCAAGGGTTTAAAGCGATGATTGATAGCTCGGAATGGATTATTACTAAGGTAACGCATAGTATTGGGGGGAGTGGGTTTACAAGTGCGGTGGAGCTGGAGCTGAAAGTTGATGAGGAAAAATAAAGCGGTCGATTGACCGCTTTGGATTATGGATTCTTAACCAGTAACATTTTCATAATTTGATCCATTCGCTTGCTAGCTTGATGGTGTTGGAAATGAAAAAAAAAAAATGGCAATTAATGTCAGTATCGTTACTATCCATAGAGCAAATGAGTAATATTTTAGACAGGGTAAGTCAAAAAGTTTCGGAATGCTGACGATAGCAAACCAAATAAAGGCCGCACCAGCACGCCAATCTTCATAAAAGTCAGAAGTGCTTTTCTCTAAACGGTAAAGATTAAGTAAGTCATTGGTTGTCATAAGTACCACGCCTATTAAAAATTAAATGTGTGGTTATATTACAAACTTTTATGTAGCTATAAATAGATTCGTTTTGTCAGACTTATTTTTACATACCTAGTGATATACCTTTTAAATAAACTTGCCGTGCAAGGGTTTAGATCAATGATTGACAGTTCGGAATGGATTATTACTAAGGTACGCATAGTATTGGGGATAGTGGGTTTACAAGTGCGGTAGATTTGCAAGTAGAAAATACGAAAAATAGTAATACAAACCGCCTATAAGGCGGTTAGATTATCTATTATATGGACGACTTGAATTAGTTATGCGGGTTTCTCCTGTGATAGGATCCTTATAAATATTAGAACTTAAAAATTGTAATAAATCTTTAAAGGCTCTTTTCTCAGCTGGGATAAGCAATTTATCCGTTGACTCATTAGTTGGTATTGGATAATTTACACTTCTCGCCGCTTCAATTAACTCTGATACAGTATATTTTTCTAACACTTGACTATTATTTATAATAGTTATTTTTTTTCTAACTGTTGAATCATCAACTCTCTCTATGTTAAAAGTAGGTTCTATATCAAAACTATTACTTCTCTGCAAAAAAGTATTAACTTCATCATCTGTTGCAGCTCTAAAATACTGATCCATATCAAAAATATGTCTAAGTAATTGCATTGATTTGAATCTAATTTCATTATTTGAAGATATAACTGCTATAATTTCATTGGACAATGAAATACCATTTGTTGTCGCAGCAACAAATTCATGAGATTGTGCTGTAAATCGAGAAATAAATGTTCTAGACAAATCAATGATGTTTCTCTTATCGAAGTATTGAACTAAAATATTGCCATCAGAATCTAAAGCAAAGATAGCTCTAATATCATTTAATGCAACGTTTCCATTGTTACCTAATTCATCAATAGCATCTATATCTGTTCTAAGTAAATTAAAATTGACTGAACTATTAAAATCCCTAATGAGAAAACATTCATTTGTACTTGGTTTATAGTCCGCACTAAACTCAATCTCTTCTTCAAAATTAAATCGAATTTTCGCATTATTAAAAACATCTTCTGCCAAATTTTGAGCTGATTGATCTAATTTAAATCGCATTACACGATTATCAACGATAGCAAATATTTTCATTAATTATCCTTAACTTGTAAATAAGTGTGCTCTGTTAGCTTTACCATTTTTATATGGTAGTTCGGGGCTAGAAATAATTCCTTTTGCAATTAGTATAAACCCTATTGTTTTTCCGGTTTCTGTTTCTTTTTCTGCTTCATAAAATTTATATCCTAAAAATGTAAAAATAGGATTTAAACTATATGCACCTGAAAAACTTACCCATATAAACATACTAATATAAAAAAATATGGAAATATAAATATTATTAAATAACTCACCTCCACCTAATAAAGGAAATAAATACCCTAAGAAATAATTTGTAATTTCACCATTAGCAGGTGTTAATGAACTAATTTTTATTTCATTTGGAGAATGCCATCGTTCTTCTTTTTTTGCTTGTCTCAGTACTAAGGGGAACAAACTAATACTAACAATAAGCAAGAATACTGACACAACAAACAATAGTTCTTCTTTTGTAAATTGGAAATCTTTAAAATGCTGAATAATATTCCATCCATTTTTGTTCCCTCCAATAAAAGCTAACAAGCCCACTGTTGCACACACAGGGGCAACCCCGCTAATAGTCAAGATAAAACGTGATTTTTTATTAAGCATGAAACCTCCAAAAACTGATCTTTTATACAGTTTAACTGTTTGCTTACTCAAAATACAGCATCTTATCTAAATAAAAGAGTATGTCTTTAATACTCCCATAATATCCACAAAAACTACCACCAGTATACAGATAAACTCACTAATTACTACTCCTACAAGATAAAAGCCATTTCTTAATTGCAATTCAATAATATCACCTACCTTTCCCACAAACATTCTCACAAGGCACGCCGTCATTGTCGCGGTCTAATCGCCCTGCACCACATTGGTTTAAATAAAACCTTGCTTGTTCGCAAGATTTCATTTTCTTACAGTAGGGGATTGGGTCATCACAGCTATATTTGCCTGCAGATAAGGCAGGAAAGCTAAAGCAAAGCGCTGTGAGAATCAAGGTGAGTTTTTTCATCTTTATCTACCTTTTATTCTTTTTTACCAATCCAGCCCATCAAAATCATTGACATACTAGCTAAATCACTCACTTTTGTTGGGATTAGTTCTTTACTTGCTTTTTTACCTTCGCAAGCAGCAGTATCTAAAGCGGTTACCATTTCTTCTGCCATTACTTTTAAACCTGATAAACCATATTCTTTAAGTGCTTTTATTAGTTCAGGTTTTAGGAGTTCCTCCTTGAAACTTAAAGAAATAAAATCTCCCGCCGTTACCAATTTATTTTTAGTATCAGCTTTACACCATTCTTTCATAGTGGCTTGGTGTAACGTACCTTTTTCTTCATACCATTCTTTGGCTTGTAAAATAGTTGATAAACAAGCAATCCCGAGAAGAAATACTAAAAATCAATTTTTTTGACAAAATCCATCATTAATTTGATTAATCAATCATTAAACTAATGAACTTTTAGCTTAGTTTATAACTAAATGAGTAGAACTGTCTATATGGAAAAAAGTGATCAAATTCAAAGAAGTAACAAAAAGTTACGCAAATCTAATGTACACGTGAAACTTACTGATGAAGAGTTGAACACATTAGGCAATGAAATGGCATATATCAGCATCGATAGCCATTCATCTCGTCAAGCAATAAAATCTCTTGTTCAGTCAGTTCTGCCAGTTTGATTCTTCCAACGTCCATTGTAGCCAAGCGAGTAAGGCGCAAGGTTTCTTCCCTTTTGCTTTTTTTATGCACAGTAATTTCTTTAATGTATTTGTCGATGAGAGCGGCAAACGTGATGTCAGGGATGTTGGAGTATGTCCCTGCGTTAATCTCACTTTCTATATTTTATTCGCCCAGGCTTGCGCCTCGGCCTTTGTGCGAAAAGTCCCTGATTTGTAGATCCCTTTTTTTCTAATTTTTACACGCCAACCTGTTGTAGATTTCGTTACCGTAGCCATAAATTTCACCCTAGATTTCTGTGCAATTCACTGTGCAATTTTGTGCAAAAATTTCTGGTTCGTGATCTTTTCCGATCAATTTTTATTTGTAAATACCTGATGATTATACATAAAAACCCTGTAAATGAACACAGTAAATAAAAATAGAAAAGTAAGTAAGCTATTGAAAAATATAAAAATTATTAGGGTTTAAAATGATTTAAGAAAAAACAGGAAATTTATATGATTTGTAGAATGGTGCCAGTGGCCGGACTCGAACCGGCACGCTTTTAAGGGCGGCGGATTTTGAATCCCTTGTGGCTCTCGTTATACATCTACACCCTACGCAATAGAACAAAAACCGATCCAAGTACACATAACCTCTTGAATCGGGATTCATTCTACTATTTTTTCATTGCTTGTAAAGCCTAGACATTAAATTTCATCAAATTTAGAGCTATTTTTACAAACCATCCACACACTCCCTTATCATTTCACTATCATATTCTATATAACTTAAGGTAACCTTTATATCACAATGCCCTAAAAGTTGTTTAACGCTATAAACATTGTCTACGTTCTTCATTAATTGTGTTGCAATTGTATGCCTAAAACGGTGAGCTGATACATAAAAACCAACAAGTTTTGAAATAACCGAAAAAATGTGGCTCACCTGATTAACTGACATTTCCCCTCCTCTATTTACAACAACTTTAGATACTTTATTTATATTGAATAGCTGATCTTTTTCAGTCTGTTTCAATCTCAGCATCTCAAACTTTAATTTACATAAATATGGGTATAGTTTTTTCGAAATAGGGATTTCATGATAATGGTGATTTTTATTTATATGCGAAGGGATTGATATCACCTTACGTTCTAAATCTATATCACAAATTCTTAATTTTGTTAGTTGGCTTCGTCTTATCCCTGTATATCTAAACGTCTGAAATAGTGCCAAAATAAACCATCTTGGTGTTAAAATATCAGGCAAATTCTCTTTTGAACATAATAAATCATGGATAACATTTATTTGATCAATACTCAGCGTTTTTCTTTTTGCTTTGTCTTCAGTAATAAATAATTTAGTAAATGGATTTTTATCTAAAGAAATAAATTGATATTCAATTGCAAAATTATATAAACTCCTTAAATGACGTGCGTAATTATTCCAAGTGACTGGTTTTGCTGATTTTAAAACATGCTCCCTCCATTGAATAACATACTCATGAGTAAAATCATTCGGCATAAGTTCAGGATAGGTTTTAGTTAAGACATTGACAATCTTCTTATACCCATCCATTGTACTTGGACGGAGTGATTTATATAAAAAAATTTTTCAAGTAATTGTTTAAAAGTACATGTCATACTAATTCTCCTTGTAATTTTAACCATTGATTATTTAACAAAATTTTATCTCCAAAAAATAGGCTAGTATCCTCAATAAGATAACCGCTCAAAAAAGAATGTTTATTCGGACCAATAACTTTACATTCCCAAATATTACGACTGTCATCTTCCATATGTTGCCTTTTATGGATACCTAAATTCTGGAAGTGTTTTTGTAGCAGTTCCCACGATGCTTGATCAGTACTCCCCGCTACTTCTCGTAAATATAGCTGAAAGATACTTGGCGTAACAAGAAATAGATGATTCTCAACAATATGGAGTTTAGCATTAGGTCTATTCCAGGATAATTTTTCAGCAATCACCCCTGCTTTTATCCAATCAATAAATTTTTTACCATCTATCATGTCAGATAAATCTGTACTTACCGCCAAGGTGGGAGATACATTATTGGACTTGGCCTGCTTGGAACGTTTTGGTTGTTTTGGCTGTTGCAGTTGCCCTACTTGAATGATTTCTTGTCCGACTGTGACCGGAGGCACAGTATTTACTGTTTCAGTCATAGAAGTCTCAAATCCTGATCCATGTTTCACTGCCTCTTTACACGTGGGTTCAATTTGAGAAAATAAATTAAGTGTAAAATCAATATCACTTACGCCCACTGTTTCAACTTTTTTATTGTTTATTGCCTCTCTTTGGCATTCTGTTTCAGAGCCTTTATTTTCAGGTGTATTTTCTGTTACCGCCGACCTATTTAATGAAGATGATGGAGACATATCTGAAGAAATAGGGATAGTATTCTCCTCAGATTTTGCGCTCTCTTCAACCACAAAGGTTACTCGCCCTTCAAATAATTCAGGGCGTTTGTCTATACTATCCCAAATAATATTCGGATCAATTTTAAGTAATGTAAAAGGTTTCGCAGGTGCCCAACCCACATTTGATACTACTTGACCATTCCATATAGCCGTTCCCGATTGTGTTTTCTGAATCGAATTATGTGCTTGCAATTCATCAAATAATTTTCCATTCTGGCTCGGTACGGAAATGCCCTGGCTTAATAAGTGTGCTCTAATATTGTCAGCCGTACTTTTACTCATTAGCCATAATCCCTCCTCTGTTAACCAACCATCAGAACCACCTTTTGGTGCATTTAATTTAAAATGGCTCACAACATGCCGTAAGGCAATGTGTAATTGTTTTGCAAAAGAAACTTTAGGTTGTTCAGATAATTTATTAGGGTCGCCTCCCAAGGCCAGCGTCACACTAATTTGATCCGCTTTTTGGATAATCTCTGTAAGTATTCCCGCTCTGTCGTGATGACCTGTAATTGTATACATCAGAGATGAAAAGGCCTGCTGATAAGTAGCTAACCAATCAAAAGCCACGTTAGGAATAAGATAATTTGCAAAAAATCCCCCAATCGCAGGGGGCAATGCATAATCCCTGTCCTTGATATATCTAAACTTGTAAGGCTGTGTCGGTATGCCATTCCAAGGATACCAACGTTCCCCATTTTTTTGTATTACTTCAAGATCAACAGCAACTTTACCAATATCATGTAATAAGGCCCCATAAATAATTGCCGCAGTCCATACATCACGCTGTTTTGCTTGTTCTTCTGGCGCAGCATTTTGCGGTAAAACATAATTTTGACGGAGTTTTGTGGCAATTGAGATAACCTCTAAACCATGATCTAGCATACCGCCAACATGGGAATGATGATGGGATTCTGAGGCAGGTAATAATTGCACCATTTCTGCATATCTTTCTATCGGCTCACGGTAATAGTGCTTAAACATCTCAGGCGACATTGAGACATTTTGCCAAATGGTTGTTAGATATTGTTGTCTCAGTGGGGTATTTAGCAGCTCATCTGCTTTTTTAGGTATAAACCATCCCTCTTTATTAAAAATATGGGAGGGAGCAATATTCTCTTTTTCTACCTTTTTAAACTTAGAAAGAATACGTAATAGCATTGAAAACTCTTGTTACATAAATCTATGATGATTTATTAAAACAAGGTTTTGAGCTACTCAGAAGACAAAATTTAATATAATTTATTTATAGTTTTTAAATGTTATAAGTTTACCTATGTTCAAATCAATCCTTATTTAGAGTTTTCTACTTTTATCGCCAATCACGCAAGCCATACCTTGTTATGTTACCAAAGTGCTTGCATACACAATAACTACACATTATAATTTGTATATTGATTGTATATTAATAGGATATGGAGACAACTATGCGTACAGCTGCAATTAACTTACGAGCTAAACCAATACAGCGTGATTTGATTGATCATGCAGCGTCTTTACTTGGAAAAACACGCTCTGATTTTATGTTAGATGCTGCTTGCACTTATGCACAAAACGTTATTTTAGATAGAGCAGTGTTTCAGCTTAATGAGGATAAATTTAATCATTTCATTGAAATACTTGAGCAGCCAGACTTAACTAATCCTGGGTTAGAGAAATTGATGGCTATCAACTCACCTTGGGAATGATAACGTGTATTCTAAACCTGAATTATTAACACACAACCATCACCTTGATTTATTTGATTGTGGTGAAGATTCACTAAATAGGTGGCTTAGACACAATGCAGTTAAAAATCAACAAAGTCAAGCAAGTAGAACATTCGTAATCTGTAAAGAGAATGTTGTTATCGGTTTTTATGCCTTAGCGGCAGGGTCAATAACTCATGAGTTTGCACCTGGTTCGTTAAGACGTAATATGCCTAAACCTATCCCAGTTATTGTCTTAGGGAGATTAGCTATAGATGTAAAATATCAAGGAAAAAAATTAGGGGCTGCATTACTCAAAGATGCAGTATTGAGAGCAAAAGTTGTATCAGAACAGGTTGGAGTGCGAGCTTTGTTAGTACATGCTTTGAATAAGCAAGCAAGGCAATTCTATTTACATTATGGTTTTCAACCATCTCCAATTGATGATATGTTATTGATGCTCAAATTGTAATTATTAAATTTTTATTGAGCTAACATCATTACTAAATAATCACTGGTTTTAACGTTCCTGTTTAAAATAAGTCTTGTGAGACTCCTCTAGGGCTTTACGTTTCTATAGGAAAGCCCTTTAGCCTTTTCGCAAGGCCCTTTCGGGTAAGTCCGCTCCACTTCTGTGGAGCGGTTTACCCTTGAAAAATTCCCCTTCCCCCCTTGGCCCTTTACTAGTTAACTAATAAAAGCACGGTTGAAAATTTTATCTATCTGTAAATTGGCTAAAACTCCGCGTATTACAATATGATTTTTTATATAATTCATGCTATCCTTATTCTATGTCTAGGCTTTGCAAGCAAACCTTGCACCCTATACAAGTGGATAAACTTTTTAAGTATTACACCTAAGCCATCAACAGAACAGCTATTGGTACTTTCGGCGGTAAATGATGATAAACTCATTGAAATTAAAAAATGTTGGACCTAAAGACAATTTAGAACTAAAACTAGGAACAAGATTAAATATCTTTACTGGTGATAATGGACTTGGCAAAAGCTTTTTACTTGACATCATTTGGTGGGCGTTAACTCGAACCTGGCCCAATGATATTAATTCAGAGATTGTAACCGGTTATTTAGCCAAGCCACGTGATATGGCACAAAAAAAAGAAGCTAAAATTGAATTTAACATCATTGGTAAAACAGGAAAACCAAAGAAATACAGTAGTACCTACGATGCTCGTGATGAAACATGGTCTGGCAGACAAGGGAGGCCAATAAATCCTGGTTTGGTCATTTACACAATGTCAGACGGCAGTTTTGCTCTATGGGATCCTGCTCGTAATTATTGGAAACAGAAAGGCGGAATTGATATTCAAGAACGTGTGCCTGCTTATGTCTATACTCAAAAGGAAATTTGGGATGGGCAGATTATCAAAAATTCTAATAATAAAGATGAACAAATTTTTGAAGGATTAGTACGTGATTGGAGTTTTTGGCAAATAGGAAATACTGAAGAATTCAGGTTATTAAAAGAATTGCTCAAATCTCTTTCGCCTGAAAATGAATTACTTGAACCAGGTGAGCTCACTCGTATTCGATTAGATGATGGCCGGAAGATACCTACTATCAAAATGCCTTATGGTAAGGAAGTGCCCCTTTATCACTTATCTTCAGGTGTAAGAAGAATTATAACTTTATGCTATTTCCTTGTATATGCTTGGCAAGAGCATCGTGAAAATGCAAGATTATTAGGCGAAGAACCAACAAAACAAATCATTTTTTTAATTGACGAAATTGAAGCACATTTACACCCTAAATGGCAGAGACAAATTATTCCAACTTTATTAAATGTAATGACTAAACTTGTAAATGGCGCACAAACTCAATTAATTACGGCCACACACTCTCCACTGATTATGGCTTCTCTTGAGCCTATTTTTGATCCAGTTAAAGATTTATGGGTGGATTTTGATTTAAAAGATGGTCTAGTTGAAGTAAAAGAAGAGCTTTTTGAAAAATTTGGCTCCATTAATAATTGGTTAGAGAGCGAAGCTTTTAATTTAAAAAATAGTTATGCGTTTGAATATGAAAAGTTAATAGAGGAAGCTAAAGCTTTAATTAGTTCAAAAAGAAAAGCTCAACCAACCAAAGATGAAATAGAATCTATGCGTAAAAGACTATCAGACGCACTCTCCCCTACTGATGAGTTTCTATTTTATTGGCGTTCCATTTGCGAAAAAAAAGGATACCTCCCTCATGTTACCAGTAAAACCTCATCCTGAACCTGGATATTTCAATCAACAAATTAGGGAACCAGGTAAAGCATGCCTGAAAGCCAATCCTGGTAAAAACAGATTAAAACCTTTCTGGACAAAGTGTTTGGGAGATATGCATTCCATATATCACGGAATATGTTGCTACTATGCCATATATATTGAACTTGAAAACGGTGCTTCGACGGTAGATCATTTTAAACCTAAAAATAAATATCCAGATTATGCATATGAATGGAGTAATTTTAGATTTTGTTGTCTACAAGCAAATCGTAGGAAACGTGATTATGAGGATATAATAGATCCGATGCATCTAAAAAAAGATATTTTACAGTTAGATATTGGGTCGGGGGAAATATATTATAGTGATCAGATTTCAGCGCCTGAAAAAGCATTATTAGAATCCACAATTGATCGTCTAAAATTAAATAGCCAAAGAATGTGTAATATGAGAATACGTCATCTGGCTGAATATTTACAGGGAAACATTAGTGGTAAAGGATTAAAAACAAGAAGCCCCTTTGTATATTATGAAGCTTGCCGTCAGGGCATCATATAATTTTCTTTAAAAGACTAATTAGTAATATCATAACTATCATCAATTATGATATTGAATTTTTTTTCTATCTGATTTTCCTCATCATCTTCTGGTTCAGTGGCTCTACGTGAGTTTAACCATTCTTCTTCTGATAAAAATTGTCTATAATTACAAATCATCATTCCTACATCATCACGTCCCCATAATCCGGCATAGTTAAATATTGACTCCTCTGGCTCTGCATGACAAATTTCTCCTTCACTTTGAGCAACGGCCAAATTTGAAAGCATAACGACTAGAATAATGATTATTTTGATAATAGCTGGCATTTTGATGATGATTTAAAAGTATCAATGTTGTTCCAGTGTAATAAATTTCATCTTTTTCTCATCCTAGAAACTATCTGAAATTTCAAAACAATTAATTCTCCTAAAATCTCCTGATATTTTGCAAAATAAGTACGTCATTAGGGTATACCTCAATGACACAGGCAAAAAGCCATTAAATGCCTCCGTCATTTAGACCAAAAATGGGGTTCAATAACAGGGTCATAAAAAAATAACCTTAATGAAGGTATATTGAGTATTTTATGTTCGCACGAATTTATATGCGGGTTTCAACCGAAGAGCAAGACCTACAACGCCAAGATAAATTGATCGAAGATGCAAAACAAAAAGGATTTTATGTGGTTGCGGTTTATCGTGAAAAAATTTCAGGTACAACAGAATGGGAAAAACGCCCTGAGCTCTCACGGTTAATTAGTGATTTGCAACAAAATGACGTAGTGATTGCAGAGAGCATCGATCGTTTAACACGATTAGAGCCGAAAAAAGCCCTTGAACTGATTGATGCCATACAATCGAAAGGAGCAAAAATTCAGGTTCCCGAAGTATTTGACTTTGATACCGTATCACAAAGCCTCGGTACAAGTGCAGAGGTTTTTGATCCTAAATTTTTAATGTCTGATCTCTTTTTAGCAATGCAGAATATGTTTTTAAAACTCGCCGTCAGTGTGGCACACAATGATTTCCAAAAAAGAAAAGCAAGACAACATCAGGGAATTGCACTAGCACGCAAACAAAAGAAATATCGAGGACGGCAACCTAATACCGCATTACACCACGCCATTATTGAACAACGGAAAAATGGGACATCCATTAAAGAGACCGCGGCAATCCTTAATACAAGTGAAAGTACGGTATTACGGGTTTGGCGACAAAGAAAAAATAATCGTGAGGAATAAGTAATGGAAAAAGTAACATTATCAAAATCAGCCAAACCAATTAAAGAAAAGAATACGCTCTTCGCAATTATTTGGATATCTTTTTTTATTGATTTTGTATGTAACCTGGCGCTTCATTATTATTTTTTTGAAAATGAACAAAACTCTATTACTATTTTTAGTATTTTACTTCCTTTCGGTATAGGCATTCCTTGTCTATGCTTTCAAACTGCTTGCTCTTGGTCTTCAAAGTATGTATATAAATACGAAAGTAATACAATACCTGTTATATGGGGAGGGGACCTGAATAAGTATTTCAAAATAAAAATTAAAGCGACAACTTTGAGTTTTAAATATATAGGTTTAATATCCTTTATCATATCACTTCCTATTTTTATGCTCTCATTATTGGGTAAATCAAGCTCAATAGTTATTGAGTTTTTTATTCATATGCTATATTTAACTGTATGCTTTAATTCTGCCGTGTGTTTTTTTCTTTTTACTCAAGCTTTTTTATTAACAACTCAATACAGGAAAGATATATGAAAAAATATGACGATTAATTTTATTTATAGCCCACCACAACTGGAGGAACAAACCCTCAGTATAGAAAAACTAGAGTTAGTTATTCATCTATGTCAACTGAGACTTGAAAGGGATATTGATTTACCATTAACGCATATTACTTTTATTCGAACTGATTTTGTACTCAGTAAAGAATGACCGTTAAGCCAATGGATAAAATCACCCACTGTCCAGTGCCGCTCTCGTGATAACAAAGATAATCGTAACGCTTTCTTGCCATCTTTGATAAATTCATCAATTAACTCGTCGGTCAGTTGCTGTAACCTATCTAGCCCCAATAATCGAAATGATGGCCAACCATAGCCTCCAGAAACAATATTCACTTCTTCAGGCATTGGGATTAACAAGTTAAAATCAACCACATGCTGATTTTCTTCTTGATCGAAGCGGAAAACTTTTTCAACAATCGACTTCAGCATGGCAGAATCTTGAGCTGAGACTTCAAGGGTATTTTCACACCAATTTGGCATCGTGTATCTCCTTATTTAAGTGAAATGATAAAAGGGATACACTGCCCCAAAGGGATAAATGTATCCCCATTGGGAAAAGTGCGGTGAAATTTAACCGCATTTTTAAAGGTTGAAAGGAAGAGGGCATCATTAAATGATGCCACTCCGTATGGTTTACGCTGCTTCGGGATAGTAATGTTCATATTGTTTTTGAACATCAAGCGTCTCAAGCATATATTCACAGGCTTTGCGGGCAAATCCTGAAGCTTTGAGAATGGCACGATTATCCTCTTTCAAAATCTTGAGCCAACTTTGAATATAGGCGGCATTTTGTGGAACTTGGTTAAACCCAAGATGTGCACATAAAAATGCCCCGCCCATTTCAGCAATCAGTTCTTCAAAGGCATAGACTTTGTTGCCAAATTTGGCTTTCCCAGAGGCAATGCCTTCTCGATTTAAACGCGAGGCGTGCCCTGTGGCGTGCGTCATTTCGTGCAAAAGTACGCTGTAAAAATCCTGCTCTGAATGGAATTGCTTCATTTCAGGCATCACGATTTTATCGGCATTCGGTCGATAAAAAGCGTTAGGGCTTGGCTCGATATTAACCGTTAGCGACATACCGTCGATAATTTTGCGAATATCTGCGTAAATCTGGTATTGGGTCAGCTCAGCATCTACAGCACGTTCTTGAACGTTATCAAACATTACTTTCGGCAAACCGTCGCATTGTTCGATGTTGAAAACAGGATAACGTTTTAAAATGGCAAACTGCTCCATTTCAGGGTTGCCCTCTTCATCACAAATCGGGTTACCTTCGTCATCACATTTTTCACGCTCAATCGGGCAATAACTGGCGACAATAGTGGCTTTCTCACCTTTACGCACATAGCCACCTAATTTGTTAGCGGCCCGTGCGGTGATCCATTTACATTGTCGATAGCCATTTTCTGCACCAGCAATCCATAAAAGTAAGATATTTATTCCTTGATAGTATCGTCCTGACACGGCATTGCAAGGTATGCCTAAATTGCCTTCAGGGTTATCCCAAGGTTTTAGCCAAGGAACCGTGCCTGCTTCAAGTGCGGTGATAATTCTATCGGTAATTTCTTGATAAATATCTTTTTTCTGTGTTGAATTTTTCATTGTGGTTCTCCTAAATAAAAAGGGGAACCGCTCCACAATCGGAGAATGTTCCCCGATTGGGTTGAAAAGTCAGTCAATTTATTGAGGCTGACGTAATTGTGTTAAACCTGCCAACTTGTGTGCAAAGGTTCTCGCTTCACGAATGGCATCAAGGATTAAATCACGTCGATTGCCGCCGTAAGTGGTATCCTCACTCAAGTAAGTACACCAACCTAATGAACTTTCGCCCATTTGAATGTCGAGTGCTTTGTGATAGACCGTAGCACTTAAATCAACGATTTTCATGCCATTCAAAATGGCTTCGCAAAATTGATTGGTATCCTCATAGCCAAAATCTTCTGAGCTAAAATAGCCATAATGAAAAGGCACGGGTTCAACCGTAAATTCAATGCGATACTGTTTAGTGTTAATGGTGCGACGTTTTTCTTCTGGTTCAATATACATTGATTCCAGCAAACGATACCCAAGACGTTCCAGCATTGTTGAGGTGTCTTTAATGTATTCGCCTAAATCCGCAATAAAGTTGTCCCAGATTTCTCTGAATATGGCTTTATCTTTGTTGCGAATATCTCGAAAGCAAAACGCTTCTTCCGCTGGACGCGTATCAAGGCTCATTGTATTACAATGGGAATAGCGATAACCGAAATGATTACGCGTAATGTCAAGCACATTGAAATATTCATTCGCTCCAATATATTCGGCAATAAATGCAAATCGGCGATAGGCTTTCTCTGTTTGTTCAGGATAAATGTGTTTATACAGATTAATCCAATCATCAGAATAAAGCCGACCATAAAAGGCAACGCCATCGCCTTGGCTATAAGAAAGCGAACTTTCAATCGTTAACTCACTTGGAAAGCCTGCCTCAACCAATTTATTGTCAAAATAAGTGTGTAAAATATTCATTGTGTTTCTCCAAAATAAAAAAGGGGAAACACATTCCCTCAAGGGAAACGTTTTCCCCTAAGGATAGGAATATCTTATCGTAATACGATTAAGATAGGTGTTGAAAGGTTAAGCCCCTTTGCGTAAATCATCACTTAAGCGTAATAACGTTACCGTCTGTAAATGATGGAATAATGCCTTTAGCTTGGCTTTCATCTTGTTCGCCCTCCTGAGACCAACAAGGTATTTTCGTCTTTTTGAGTCACCTCTAAAAAACGAAAATGTGAACCATTCTGAGCAGGCATTTTTTGTAAAAATCGCACCGCACTTTCTTGTGGTTGGCGAGCAGCCCAAACAGCCTTAGCTTGCTGAATAACTTCATCAATCAAGGCTTGCTGGGGTTTCGTATCAAGATGCTGATATTTCGGCATATAATCTCCAATTGCCGAGAGTAAAATTTGCACTCTCATTGTGTTTCTCCTCGATAAAAGATAGGGAAACACTCCATAGAGAAGTATTTCCCTATGAAATATGAATAAAATCTTAATTAAATCACTAAGATTTACTATTTATTGACAAATTAAATCAACATGAAGTATGCCCCGAAAGCTCCCGCAAGTAATGAAAGCATCATCAATCCCAAAGAGATGAAAATCCAACGCTTTTTCTTTTGACGAGCTTCTTGTTCAAACGCTTCTGCTTGAGCGGCTAAATGAGCGAATATTTCCTGATCAATTAGCCTTTGCTCTTCTTCAATGCGTTGGTTGATCCCTTTTGTGACATCAAGGTATTTATTGGTTGCTGCTTTCTTTGCAGAAACAAACATACCACCTAATTGATGGCCCAATTTATTGAAGATATTAGATTTTGGTTTAGAGGCGAATGGATCAAATACATCCAGTTCTTTAGAAGTAAGATTATTCATAATGAATTCTCCATTAAAAGTTTAAAAAAATTCAAGGAGAAATCACCCACAGGGAATGATTTTTCCCTGAACAGGTTATGAATGTGAAAGATGCGTTCCCGAACAATATGTCGGAGTCCTTTTCAGAACGCTGAGGAACATTTAGGCAGTGAACCAATCTTGCCGCAACAAGATCGTAGCGTTATAGGTTCTCGCTACCTACTTTGCTATCCATGATAGCGAAAGATTACGATGATTATTTGATGTATTCACGTCATGATCAATCAAAAACTCTTTTTTCATTTTGGATAATTTATTCAATAAAAAATTCTCTAAAATTTAAACAGAGTTTTTCATTTCATTTACAACAAGAAATTTTTAAGGTTACGCTTAAGTTATTCTCTCTAAGGATTGTTATGCGAACCTTCAACTTAACCCCATTATTACTGTTAGTCTCGCCATTTTCTTGGGCTGCTCAAGAAACACAAATAACCGTATATACCAGTCAAAATTACCCTATACAGAATGCGAATTTAGCCCATCAAATCTACCTTATTGATCGTGTAGGACAACTTGAAACGCAATTTAGTGCCTCACTAAGCCCTAACCTGCAACAAGCAGAAAAAGAAGTCAGAAAAATGATGACCTCAGAAAATTGGAAGCAATTTGACAGAGCGATTCAAGAGGCTTATGTGGGAGTCACTAAAGCATGGGCCACGGGAGTTGCCAAAATCCCTGCCATTGTCTTTGAAAATGATACCCATACGCCGGCGGTAATTTATGGTGAAACCGATGTTCAGCGAGCCTTAACACGTTATGAACAATCCCATGTAAGGAAATGACGATGAAACAATCAATATTACGAAAAATACTATTAAGTCAGGTAACTGTAGCAGCTATTCATTTCATGCCTACGACTGCATCAGCGGAGATAAATACAGCAACTATCATGACATCAGGGGCTTCTCCAAGTTGTGCTGATTATCAAACCGTTGGCGTCTGTTATTGGCTGTACTGTACCTATTGGAGTTGCAGCGTAAAAACCTCCGTTAAGGTTCATCATTTTATTCCTGAGATGGTTGTCTCCGTCTATAACCATAATAATCAAAATCCCTGGAAAGAAGTGAATTTTATGAATCAAGGGGTTATGGGTGGCCAATATGAAACGCCAACTAAAAAATACACGCAGTATACCTTTAAAAATGGCGATGCCATTGGCCATCCTGGGGGCATTATTTTGCAAATGCTCAGTAGCTATGGTTATTCATGCGAAAGCCAAACGACGCCATTTCAACCTTATTTTTTAAGCGCATTAGATGCCATTGCATGGCGCTCAAATATGCCGGAAATGTTCTATCCAGAGGCGATTACACCTGGCATGCGCGAAGTGAATAAAAACGGTGATGTGTGGGGAAATCTTTATCCACGCTCCGGAAGTGTGACTCAACCCCATGACTATAAAGCCGCGGCCGTTATCGCACAACGTATTGCAGACATTATTAGTCGTACAGGTCAGCTACATGTGTATTACCCTGCGACAAGACGAGGCGGCCAAGGTAAATGGTATCCCAAAGAAGTGAAAGAAGGCGATAAAAAAACACACCGTTGGCAAATGCTCAGCCCCAAAATGGAACAAAGTTGCTCTGTATTCCCTGATGGAAATGCGACAGATAGCTATGGCGATAAAGTCTCCCCAACAGAAAATTACAGTTGGGCACTTTGGCGTCCTTATGCCTGCTGCAAACGCGAAGGACAAGTATTTCTAGGCAATACAGATTGGATCACGACACATACTCATTAAATCAAGGATAAATTATAATGAAATTTAAAATAAGTGCGTTAAGTTTAGGTATTTTATTATCTTTATCAAATATCACACTGGCTAATACCGATTACGTTCAAGGTAGCGTATTATCCGATAAAGTTTTTTATCAAATCGGGGGAGGCTCAGCAATTGCTCCACCTCCGGCCCGAAAACGAGCTAATGAATATAGCCTCGGTATTGGATGGCGAGCGAACCTGATGTGCGGTAATTTTGACTTAAAAACAACAGTTAAAAATCAATTAAATGGGATTACTGAGGGATTTAAAGATTTGTACAGCAATGTCATTCAATCTGCAACGGGGGCAGTTGCAAGCCTACCAGCGATGATCATTCAACGCGCCAACCCACAACTGTACGATATATTAACCAATGGGCTATATCAGGGTAAAATTGATTTCGACAACTTAAAAACCAGCTGCGAAGAAATGTCTGAACAATTAGCCGACTATGCCATGGACAGTAAATGGGCCAAAATGGCGGGGCTAGAAAATTACAAAAAGATCACGGAATCCGAACCCGATGCGAAAAAAGCCAAAAAGAAACTGGAAAGTGAACAGGGGGAAAATGGGACGCCTTGGGTAGGAGGAGAAGCTAGAGGAGGGAAAGGACAAAAATCCCTTGAGTTAATTGGTGATGTTATCGGAGCAGGATTTAATATGGCTCAAGGACGCAACGTACTAAATAACAACCCAATACCTAAAACACAATGCGATGGGATGCTATGTACTGAATGGCAATCACCACAAGATATGCGAGATTATGCAATGCGTATCCTAGGTGAAAAAACAATGAAAACCTGTGATAATTGCGGCGGTGAACCGAAAAAAACAAAACCTGGCCGTGGTTTAGCCCCAGAAATTGAAGCACAAACCAAAATTAAAGCAACGCAATTAGAAAATATTTTAAATACGAATGACATTACCAATGAAAAACTCACTGAACTGAGCACATCAACGGTTGCCGTTACGAGAGGACTTATTGAAGCATTAAAAGAAGATCCTGATGCTCCAATACTTGGTGCGAGACTAGCCCAAGAGCTTGCAATATCCAAAGAGTTAGAAAAAGCCTTAGTATTACGCCGAGTACTCTTAACAGGGATGCGAGAACCTAACGTAGCAAACAATGCTGCAGCCCAAGAAGATCTTGAAGTGGCCTTAAAAATGCTTGATAGAGAAATTGAACAAGTTAAATTAGAAATGGATTTGCAAAAATCAATTAGCAATAACACGGCAATAGCAATACTTAATAATCGAATCACTGACCAGTTACGTTCTCTTGATAGTAATGCGAACGATAACTCTAAGCGCTTAGCTAACTTATCTGGATTAGCCGGTAAAAATGATACTGATACCTCATTAGGTGGTGCACTAGGCTTTCCTAAACACCTACAAGAGCGATATATTTTAATCCCACGCTCTGAGGAAGCGAGTGGATTAGTGAATATCTATGCAAGTTATGCCCCAACAAGTCCTAGTTCTAGTTCAGGAGCATACTCTCCAATTGGTGCAATTAGTGGCACAGCAATGGAGCAAGCCTCTGGTTTATTAAAAACCTTTGAAGGCTACAGTAGCAAGGCATATTGGGATGTCAATGCTTATCGGACAGGATATGGCTCAGATACCATAACAAAAGCAGATGGAACGATTGTGCGTGTCACCAAAGACACTATCGTGACACGTGAAGATGCAGAAAGAGACTTGGCTCGACGTACACAAGAATTTGCCAATATTGCTAAAAGGGAAGTCTCACCAGAGACTTGGAATGCCCTATCTCCACAAGCACAAGCTGTATTAACCTCCTATGCTTATAATTATGGCACTCTGAGAAAAACCAAAAGCGTGATCACAGCCGCACAAAAATCTGCTGCAACAGGAGATATGACCGCACTTGCTGATGCGATACGCAATCGCCAAAACGATAACAAGGGCTCAAATGCAAGACGTCGTAATCAGGAAGCTGATTATATTCTAAATAAATCATAATAATGTATAATTTATCTAGAAATTAAACCTGACCATTAAGGAGCAATATGATGCGTAAAACACTATTCACGTTATTCGTTACAACAACACTTGCAACTATCACTGTACCTGCACAAGCTGCCACAGGAGCGATTTTTTCTTGTGTTTCAAAAGACGGTAATACCATTACTGTAGAAAAATCTGGTGCTAACTATGTGTTATCATACAAGAAATTAAGGCTCAGTAATGCGATAAAAGATATTATGCCGCGTAATAATACGATTGTTGCCAGTCGTTCTGGTCATATTTTGTATTCACTTGAATTTGAAGATAACCAAAATAGTTATTATGTGCAATATCAGGAGTCAATGGGCGATGGTAAACCACTATTTGCAGGGATATTTAAAGTACCTAACAATGCCGAACCGAAACAGTTTGCCGTGTGTAATACGAAAAAGCCTATGACGAAAAACTTTGAAACCTCACTTATGCCCCAATAACTTATGCCGCAATCTGGCGTAGGTTATTAATCATTATCTGCGACATAACGAAAAGCACACGAGAATGGTTTTATTCGTGTGCTTTTTTATCGCGCTATACAAGTCACGCTAACATCTGAATTCAATAAAATACGGTATTGACATCGAATAAAAAATAGTCGTATATTACAAATAATAAGGATAACTAATAGATTGGAGTATATATGTTAGGTCAAAAGATGAGTTATAAAGCGGGTCATAAATTAGGTTTATTATTTAAATCTACCCGAGCACTTTTTGAACGTTTAGCTATTAAGTTACGTATTCCTGCTAAATATGGCGAATATCTATTTATTGCCGTTTCTATTATTGTTGCTATCTTATCCCTCTATGTATTATTTGCCATATTTATAGTGCTATTTGTGCTGGCTTTTTTGAGGACAAAAACTCATTCGGATGATTCTGATGATACTAATAATGTGTGTTATGATGGCACTTCTCCATATGATCCATACTACTACGAATGGTATTACGGAAATGATGATGAATAAATGAGAAAATGCACTTATCTAATATACTTGAATAAGTGCATTTGGGCTTATTATAGGAGCTTATTCTTAATTTTGTCCGTTTCTTTCTCTGTTATATTACCTGTTTTATTTGCTCCTTTTTCCATAGCAGAAACTATATTACCTGCTTTTACTCCAGCCCATCCCATCATCCCCATCCATAAGGTTGGCAAAATCAGAAACAGTGTATTCACCACCGTTCCCATTACTGCATCATCAAACTCATTTTGAATGCCCATCCAGTTCCAAGAGGAATGAGTATCACTGAGATATAATGCCGAATACATCCAGGTATCTAACCACCTTGCCAGTTCCCACCAAAATGTGAGGAAAAATACCGAAAATTGCACAATAGTGATAGTGATTGCAGTAGAAATATTATAACCACTGACAACCATCAGAAGCGGAATCGCTAAATTAATAGCAAGTAGCATAATGCCCTGAAGCATCGGTAAGGCTTGCCGTATGGTTTCAAAGGTGGGCGCTGCAAATAATCCTCCTAGTGAATGGGTTGCATAAGTCGATATTTTTCGTAGACTATCAAAATGTATGCCATTATCTCCATCCGCAATCTGCCCACCATAACCACCATACACGCGGCCACTTGATACTTGGATATTTTGAGGACTGACTACGCGTCTTAATACGGCTTCTTCATACGTCTGCGCATCAGTACTTACTGTTTTTAACCGCTCCCAAATACTTTGTTCAACTTGTTGTAATAATCGCGCACGTAACCCAACTGAGCTATCAGACCACCAGGTTTTACAAGAGGGATACCCACCATTTCCCGTATTAGGTAGACCAACATCTCGCTTCGCATCATACGGCCAATGCGTCCGAGGTAACTTAGAACGATACGTATCATAAAGTCCTACGGTATTGAGCATAATCTTTGAACCAATCCAGTCTAAGTCTCTCGCTTGCGCTTCATCAAGTTCATATTGCAGACGTTTGATTTTAGAACGTGCGGGAATAAAACACTGCTCAACAAAGTCAGTGACCTCCTGACGTAATACTGGACTAGTAATCTGAGTATGTTGAATATCGAAGCGAATTTGCCTTAAATCTGGCTTACAAGGGATCGCCGCAACCATCCCATGTGTTATTCCCTTACTCAAAGTATAAGTAAATGCCCACCATATTGGTAAGGTGGCTTCTTTACCACTTAACTCTGAAGACAACTTTGCAAGCCCAGTATCTTGCGGTTTATAGACCGTATACCCACAGTTTTCCATCCGTTCGGTATTAAATTCTAATGTACTATATGACACCGTAAAAACAGGCATACAGGTCAGTATCATGGTCAAAAAGCTCATATAAATGGCATTTTCTAACCAACTTGCCAGCAATTTGCCTTTATTTCCCTCATCGTCTCCTTGCTCTCTTACTTTCAGCGTTAAGCCTATAATGTGGAAAAGAATAGGCAGGGCAAACACCCCAGTCTGAGTCAGTAAATCCCAAAGGTTATTGTTAATGATCCAGCCAAGTAATGTAAGAAAGTATTCAAAATAATTATCAACGGTAAGTGAGATATTCATCGTACTATACTCCTGTTCTGATAAGTTGCATCATATTGATACCCTCCATCACGACAACCCAAATCACACACGTAATCACTAACCGTTTAGTGTTATCTAATTTGTCTCGTAATTTGTATAAGAAAAATCCGACAACTGCATAAATAACAAATCGCAATAAGACGAATAACAACCAATATGATTTAAAAAGAGCAGGGAGTGCTAAATCAGCCCCATATTCTAAGGAAAAATGGGCAACCACAAACAATCCCACTATCAGGAAAAACACGATTGCAGCCAGTTTAGTCAGTGATTTCATTGTGCTCATCGTCGTGCTCCGTGTTAGCTTTTAAATGAATATTGGCTTGTAATTCTCGCTTTAATACCTTGGTTAACCAGTATGCATCGGTTGAATCAACAACACTAATATAACGTCGATAAGAATTATCAGTGTGATTGTTCGGAAATTCTGTATAACCGGCCACAATAATTTGTAACCCAAATTGACCAAGATCACCCCAAATAGTCAGTTTAATGTATCCCATATTTGTTACTCGATAAGGGAGCACATCTACTTTAGAAATATTTCCCGCATAGTGATGTACACATTCACACAGTGTATCAATCTGTTGCTGTACATCCGTTGAGAGTGTCTGTTTCAATGTACCCAAATCAATTGGCTGAGATGGGTTAATGTAAAATAGTGTGTGGCGTCTCACTGTCTATCCCCCTTGCTTTATCAATATTTTCAGCAACCTTAATTGCAGCATCGAGCTCTGAAATACCATATTGCCGCATCAGTGCTGCGCGTTCCGCTTTTTCTTCAGGTTCTGTCATCGCCAACGCTAAATATAAACTCGGTGGCACAACACGGAATAAGGCCTCCATTTTTGAGGACAACAAGACGCCTTCCGTATATTTGCGGTTCTCTTTTCTTACTGAAATAATTAAGTTAATTTGTTCATCGCTCAATTTTTTAAATCGAGACACTTGTTCTACCTCGTCTTTTTCAAGGCAAAGTAATTCCCAAAACTCAAGCATTGAAAGAAGCTTAGCCGCATCACCGGGGAAATCTTTTAAGTTTTGTGTTCCCATCCATAACCAAATACCTAGTTTACGCCACATTTTTCCAGCCTTGGTTAGAAAGCGAGCCAACATAGGATTGACGGTGATAATGTGCGACTCATCAGTGATGTTCACGATGGGACGTCCAGAAAACTGGTATTTTTCTCCCAATGAATTGATATGATTAATTAAGGAAATATACGCAATAGCAAGCTGTGCTTCATACCCCTCGCGAGCAAGAGTGGCCAAATCCACTAACGTCACATCAGCATCGGGCCAAATTACTCCTTCTCGGTTAAATAGTTCGGCCTCAAAACTGCCTTCTTGGCAAAACATCCCTATGGATTCTCCCATTTCATACGCGCGATTACGTCTTGCCTCAGGCAGAGACTCGTCTTGACTTAGCATAAAAAGGGCATCTCGAATATCTTGCGTCAGAGTTGTTCGATTTTCCGCATACGTTTTTTCTGCGGCCAAAATAATCGCTCTACGTATCATCGCTTTATCCGCACGCGTCATTTTTTCATCTTCTCTGATTTCACCACCGGTTATCATCAAGCGTGCTGCGATTTCCATCTCCCCTAAAATATCACGCTGATCGTCTCCCTCCTCATCGCTAGATGCTTCCTCATTCTCTATTTCACTTAACGATGTATCATCAATATCACGCAATATTTCTTGCTGAGCTTCAGATAAAGACGGATCGGCAATAAGTTTATGACAATCTGCAAACAGCGGAAGTGAAATTCCCCCACCTGGTTTCAATGTTACGCGATTTACACTCACCCCATAACGTTCAAGATATTCAGCCATTAACCCAAATGAGTTTCCCGCCTCAATCACAAACAATCTAGGGCGATGTATTGCCATCAATTGGGCAATCTTACCGTTAAATGTGGCCGATTTACCTGCACCTGTTGGTCCAAGGATAAGGCAATGCGCAGCTTTGGAACGATCTTCTTTGTTTAATGCATCAAAATCGAGTGGTGCACCACCTCGATTAAAATACGTAATACCTGGATGACGTGTTCCTATGCTACGCCCAAAAACGGGCATTAAATTCGCAATATGTTGCACAAAGTTAAATTTGGTATAGAGGTTTTTACTGTCATCTGCGGGATTAAAACACATTGGCAACCAACGTAAATAGCTGTTAAGTGGCGCAACTTCAGCACCCTCTCGAATCGCAACTAACCCTGTCGATTGTAACGTGGTTCTGAGTTTTCGAGAGCGACGTTTAAGCTCATCCTTGTTCTGTGCCTTTAAATAAAAGGCAAGTGAAGAACGGTATAGCTTGTGTTTTTCTTTTAAAAATTCTTTAACACGCTCACAATCTTTACGCGCATAAATAGATTCCGTATTTTCACCTAAGGCATTATCATAAATGCCTTGAATATGTAACTCTAATAAATCCTGTGGATAGACGACGACCGTCAAAGCCATCACAACCCCTTCGGGCAATAAATCAAATAACGTATTAAAGTTATCTCCGCGTTTCACTTCACCGGTCAAATGCCCGACTTCGGGTGCACGTCTAAGTGAGTCAACCATAATCACTTCGTGAGGCTGTTCATCAAATAGCCAATAATGCCCTTCGGTACGAGGTGGATTAACAAAGAGCGTTTCAGCAAAATCATTACTTAAATACAGATCATCTTTATTTTCCGTTTCTTTAATGGTGTAATGACAGGTCTTATAAAACTCTTCCGGATGATCATAAAGTTCTGGCGCGGGATTAAACCAACGTAGGAGCCACTGATGAATCGCATGACCATCTAAACGTGTTACTCGCACTCCCGCACTTAACAAGGCATTGGTCACTGTTTCACAGGTTGCGTTTAGGTCTTCTAAGGCTAACCCAAGCTCTGTATTGGCATCCACATAACGGTAGATCACCATACGCGTACGTCGTTGCTGCCCTCGCCATTGTGTTCCTGTTACGGTTTTATCCTCAAACAATCCACCTGGTTTCGATATGTCACGCAAATGTTTTGCCATAATATTGAGCCATTGTTCAGTAAATTCCGTCCCTTTGGCATTGGGTCTGACATACTCACGTAGCACTTGCTCATACTCAGCCGACATTTCATCATCCTGACAATAGAACTGGACGACCCAAGGATGTTTATCCAACTCAACAAATGAATCTTGAATGGCATTACAAACTTGCGCTCTAACCATGTTTAAATAATCGGATGATCGTCCTTCTGTTCCAATAACTGCCAATTCAAAGACGGCACCAAGAGAACGGCCATCTTCAAGCAATAAGGCTTTTTCATCATCTAAGAACTCAACCCAAGGCAATTTATCAACAATAGAGGGTTGCGGTTTATACTGTTGCAAATGTTGTGCCGTCGTATATTTTCCTTGTCGTAACAAAAATTGAGGCTTATTTGAGATGTTGTGAGAGATCTCGACTATCGCTTGAGTCTCTTCAACGCTATCCAATTGGGGCGCTATCTTCGCTTTTTTGTGCTTTGTGGTTTTAAACAGTTTTCCAAGCATAGTTACCTCTAGTAATCTCGAGTACGCTCACCAGGCTGTGCATATTGCACGCGTCCATAAAACGGAAATACGGTGGTATAACCAGGGATAGGGACTGGCTCTGCGGTATTGGATAAATGAGGAAAAACAAACATCGCTAAATCAGGATTAGGTAAGCGAGGAAATAAGTTTTTGGCTTCATTTTCCGCGGTGCGGGTATAATGATCAAACTCAGCAGATTGTGCAGCAGGACTCTCAATGGGTCTGACAAATTGTAAGGCATTACGTGCTTCGATTAAGGCTGATTGCGAACCTCCGCCTTGTTTCCACACATCCAGCATCGTTTCCCCATCTGTAGGGAGGAGTTCTTTTTGTGATGTTGAGCAAGCAATTACCCCGAAAGTACAGGTTGAAAGCACAATTATTTTTTTCAGCATAGACATAATAGTATTCCTTCTTAATCCATTTGGCGTGAACCACCTATTGTGGTGTAATTCACTTTTCGAGCCTGTCCGTCATAATCAATTTCAATTTGTTGATCAATATGTACCGCAATTTTTTGACCTGGTGGTACATAAACGGCATCAAACGTTTGACCATAACGTTGTCTTAACCAATCAGAGGTTTCTTTAAGCCCTCCGCCTAATGCTTGACCTAAAATATATTTACCTTGATTGCCTGTTACTGCACCCACAACTGAATTTCCCTCTGCGACCGTCGTCGTTTGTCCCATTGCTAATCCTTGTGCAGCTGCCTCTGCACCGGAAAGGAAAAACTGTGTCGTTAAATACTCCGGTGCATTGGTTTTACGCGTACCTGGAATACAAGGCACCCCTTCAGGGTTAGATAACCAACCAATCCCATTGTTATTATTTTGATTTTTCTTTTGCCCTGTCGAAGTCACAATGCGCCCATCACTGAATACAAAGGTCATACTTTCTACTTTTCCACGGACACAAGACAGCGTCCAATCGCCTGTCGCCGTTCCTGAAATGATTGCTCCTTCAACATCAGGTAACTCAATCCCATTAGCCGTTAAATTTTCTCGTCCAACTAATATTTTGAACGGATAAGGATCGGAAACACTGCCATTAAGTGGCACCCGCCCAAGCAATGCAGTCATAGAGACCGCGCCCATAAGCGTGGCGTTTCTTGGAATGGTATAAAAAGGAAAATTCACGCTTTTTTCTTTCTTTTTATAACGACTTTCTTGGCCAATAAATTCATTTGTTGCTTTACCCAGATGGGTATCATCCAACATTTTAAACGGATTAGAAAAAGTGCTTGTTTTCTGACCTTTGAAATTATTATCAACCACATTACCTTTGCTATCACGATAGACTAAGTCATCAGGTGATACCCATGTCACTGCACCCTCCATATATTGCTCATCTGAGGCAATGCCTTTGCCAATTGGAATATCAGAAGTACTTGTAGTTGTATTGACCTGTTGTTGAACGTGTTGCGATAATTGTGAAAAACGTTGCTCAAATTGAGTCATTAATTCATTTTGTTTTTGATTTACAGCATCTTGAATTTGACGATTTACATTAGATAAATCTCCTCTTAACGTCTGATTTTCACGTTTGAGGCGCTCATTTTCATCATTGGCTTTTTCAATATCTGAACGTACTTGTTTTAATGTCCCAACAAGTGTTTTTAGCGTATCATGTGGCGTATCACCTGCGATGATACCTAACTCTTGCTGCTCTTGCTTTGTCACGTCATAGATCACCCCTTCTGGTGTCGTGCTGATTGATTTTTCAGATTTTCCTCTTGAAAAAATGACAATCACAGTAGCGACTAATCCCAAAAAAATAACAAGAAGGAGTTTTAGCATGCCATTTGATTTATTGATATTCATTCCTTACGCTCCTACTTCTTCAATGCTTTCTTTTTTACTGTCACAATTTTCTTATTAGAGGGCACAAAATGCACCTGCGGAATAAACGCATTGCTTGGATTACCTTCTGTCACAAGATAGACAACCGTTGTATCTTCAGGCGATCCTGTTTCTCCTAGAAACGCATGTTGAAATGTGGCTGCGTAAAAATAACCTTGAAGATAGCGAGGATCTAAATCCACAGGATTTTTAGAGAGATTTTTTATACGCACAGCTGTCACGACATATTCACCTAATCCCCAACTTTCTAATGGCGTACTATGCACATATAAATTAGGTAACAATGTTGGTAGGGATTTTGGTAATTTTAGAGCGACACGACGCACACCAGGTAAAGGCTCGATGGTTCTTAATGGCGCATACAGAGATTGAGCAGCATAACGCGTTAACGCGGCCGGTATCGGTAATTGGCTTGTCAGTGACGTCATCGTCTCCTCATCTGAGACTGCTGTTTGGGGCAGATGTTTATTATTTGTTGCAACATCTTCATTAAATAAAATCCGTACAGGCTCTAAACGCCCTTTATTGGCTCGGCTACGTAGATCAATCAAGATAATCTCACCAGATTCAATATCCCGTAATTGTAATCGACTTAGCTCAAACACATCATTTGATTTTAGGTAGACAGTTCCCCCTGTGCTTTGCACGCGTAACTTGTTCTCTATCTCAGCAGGAATACCGACAGCAACATTCTTATCAACAAAAATTATCCGCTCTTCATTCACATTGAGATCAATAGTTAAAGGTATGCGCTTCCAAGGCATTAATAATTCTGCTTGCGTTAATGTGGTCGCCAAAGAAAGCAATATGGTCAGTAATAATTTAATTTTCATAGACAATTCCCTATTTTTTCTCTGAGACTGGCTCAATTTCTAATCGTTGTGGTGTTGAACGATAACAATTTAGTGCAAGTCCCCAAGGATTGGCTTCGGGATCGACATCATAACGCACCACATTTAGCGGATAACGCACTAGTACACGTTTAACGGGGTTATCCAAATAATATTCATCGGTGCTTAAATCAAGTGTCACATCCCAGCTATCTTGGCTATTGACTTTTACACGCGAATTATCAAAACCACGTCCAGGTATTTCATATACCCCACGTACACGTGAGCGAAGTTCACCTAATAAATTTCTGTTTTCATAATCTTGTTCCAAGAATCGTTGACATTGCGGCGTTAAATAAGCTTGTAAAGAGTGAATATTACGTTTATAATCATACTCACCGTCTTTCGGCCAACGATTAAGTTGCTGGAAAATATAAAATGTAAATGCATAGACCGTTGAAGGAGGAATTTCCCACCAAGCTCGAACAGAGCCTGTCCGTAAATCTGGCGGGTTATGTACGATGATGTTTCTAGGAACGGTATAAAGACCATATCCTAACCCCGTCACCACCATTAATAAAACAACAATAATGATACGCAAACTCTGGATATGAAACCGTTGACTCGTTAACTCGTGTTTATATTTACTCATTATCTGTGATTACCTTGTCCGTTTAATCGCCCAATCCTGTGCAGTAGTAATAAATTTTGAGGGAGAAAACTTGAGCTCAAAAAATCTTTCAAGCCAGTTATCTGGTTTACCCCGTTTTAAGCGCGAAAGATAGACACCGCCAAAACGAATACTCAAAAATAAGGTGGGTACAATGGCTGTGGGTATCCAAACCCAATTACCTAAAAAGAGCACTATCACAACCCCTATTACAAACCCAATACCGAAGCCCGATATTGCAACAATAACAAGCTCTGATATTGTCATACCTCGATAGACCACAGGTGGTTTATTAAGTCTTTCAGGAATAAAGGTGATTGTTTCTGATGATAGATGCTCTTTCATACCGACTTCCTAATTCAAAATATCGACAGCCTTAGTAATTAACCAGATAATGACAACTAGAAGGATGACCCCAACGCCACAAATCATCCCAAACTCACCCCAGCTTTTTTTACCCGATCGAACTTCACCAAAGGTTTCAAGTGCGGCTGTGGCGACTTTTAAAAAAGCGATAGCACTAACGAGTAATCCACCAAAAACGATCCCATCATACGCATAGTTTTTAAGTGTTTCATAAAGCCCTGAGCCTTCACCTTTACTCGGTGCTTCCATTGTCGGTAACGCGGCAAAACTCATCTTAGTAGATGCCATAAATGCGCCTAATGAAACCAAGAGGTTAGTGGCCAGTTTTTTTATTTTTTGATATTGCTTTTTCATTGTGTATTCCTTAATTAATGATTAAAAAATTAATGCAGTAAAAAATAACCCATCACTAAGCTAACCAGTGCAATACGCCCAATCATCCAACCTAATTTATTTAAGGATAATTGTCCTTTTTTTAGACCTTCATATGCACTTGATAAGATATAAGCCCAAACAAAGAAGAACACCGCAAAGATTATTGCCACAATAAAAATTCTGACCTCACCTGCACTGCTTCCCGCACCGATATCAAATGCTTTTATCAGTTCGTTGTTCATTGTGATGCTCTTATTTTGTTATAGTCACCAGAAAGTGTTTTAAGTTGCCTTGGATCTCGAGGTTGCGCACGATCGGTATTCAAATAATAATGAATACCCTCCTTGACTAACTCAATATCTTGGCGCGCTTTCAGATAATCAAAATAGAAACGAGCTTTAACCTGCACTTTTGATGACTGTCTAGCCTGTTGTTGTGCACGATAAAGCGCTTGTTTGGCAGATTCTAATTGTCTGAGTGCCTGATCTAGCTCAGCTTGTTCATTAGCAAAGCTGGGAACGGCAAATAGAGCTGGGAAAAGGAAAATGATTAGTGATTTACGCATTATGGTTCTCCTATCAATGAGTTACTGCAAAGGAAATAATGCAAAAATTACCTCTCAAATGTAATGATTAATTCTATTGAAATTTCAGAGAGTTTTTTAAGACGTGATATGAGAGAGCCCTATGAGAGAAAGGAATAAGCTTAATGCAAGATAAAGAAAAATCATCTTGTGATTTTTATGATATGCCGTAATTTCTAAAACGCAGAGAGTGAGAAAGATACCTGCAACCAAAACAGAAAAGTAAGAGAGTAATAGCATAAACGTCACCTAATAATACAAATTTACTTGCCTATTAGGATAAACAATAAGGGTAAAAAATCGCTACATGAAACTATTTTATAATTTCGTTTAAATAATTTATAACTGTCGGAAATACAGGTAAGATAGATATTATTGATAGAATAATCCCAAATATAGCCAGCAACAAACTGCCTAATTTGTAACGTTTTTCTGAGATAAAAAGAGTATTAATGATCTCGGCTAACTGTCTAATATTTTCAGCATTATCATTCGTTTTTAATAAATTAATTTTATCCATTATATAGCTAGGGAGTTCTGAAAAATTGAACTCTTTCTGATAGTCCTTAAGTAAATCTTCAACACGCTTAGCATTATCGTCATCATTCTCAAGCTCATCTAAGTATAGTTTGGTTAACTGGTTAACTACTTGAAAGCGTTTTATCTTAATTTGATTCGATAGTGCTGTTATACTATATAAAGTCAATTTATTCTTATCAAGTAAACTTTTAGCTTTAACATAGAATGCATTATTTTTTCTTTTTTCAGACAAAGATATCACATAGACTATAATGAATAATATGAGATAAGCCCAGATTACAAAAAATTTATCATATGTCATAACTAATTCAATAAAAAATAGTCTTGGGAAAATTATTACATATTATAAATACTTTTTAAAGTTAGAGGCTGTCAATGATATCATCAACCCAAATAGCACGGCACCAGGAATAAGGATCATATTAGGGTGTATTGCAAAGGGAATAGACAGATAAATAACCCACGCAATAAGCATAACAGGACCTACTGATTTTTTGGCATGATGATATTTAAAAGCAGACTCTCGTCCAATACCAAAACGCCTTAAATCACGTTGTACTAATCCATCAACTAACCCAACCAAGGCAACAAGAATAAATAACGGACTGGTTAATACAATAACAATCAATCTGATAATGAATGTCATCGTGACATACAAAACGGATTCAATATAAGCACGCGCATAAAACCATAGATAGGCAGAAAGACTATCGGGATTTTTTGGTGAGGTTAGCCAACTTTGAAGCCCAGTTTTCACAAACAACCAATGATGAATAAATGCTAGCATTTGCTGTGCCAGTATAACAGGATAGCTATGAATGAGGCTTTGTTGGAACCCTTCAGAAAACCAATTAAATTCAGTAAGCATCACTTGTTTGCTATGTTCAGCCCCTTGTTCTGACCAAAAATACGCAATGCCCACCCATTCAATCATAATACTAAGTAGTAAGGACGTGATAAGCACGCCAATCAGTGTACAGGGACGCGATGACGTTTGCTTGACAGGGCGTTGCGGTACATCATTGCCTTGCATATTAATGTATCCTTCCTTGTTCAAGCAACTCGCATTGAACTAAAATATCACCTTGATACTGCTTCTCAAATCGCATCCAGAAGGCAAATGCATTTTTGTTGGTTAGCCCCACCTCTGGTGCCGTCCAGAGTGATATATCAAATTGTATCAATGCATTAGCCAGCTGATGCAGTGAGTAACGACGTTCATACCAGAGAGGAAAGATGCGTTTTTCAAAAAATCGTAATCGTTCCTCATCAGACATACCACTGCTAGAGCAGAAAAAATATTGACTGTCTAAATCAATCAGACAATCAGGCACAGTTAAAACTGATACAGATTTATTCGCCATGGATATTATCATTTTCTTGCATTTCCTCGTCTTTACGTATATCAAACGTCGTTTGTCTATACTGTGATTGTTGAAAGGCCTCAAGGACATCTTGATTGGGTTTATACTCATCCACCCCTTCCCACCAAGATTGGCTTGTTTGATAGTTTTCTCGCATATACCCCACTAATTTTTGTAGGGATTCGGGCATACAATCATCTTTTCCTTTCGCGGGTAGTGGCATCCGTATTTTCCACAATTTACCACCTTCTAACAAGGCAAAGGCTTGTCCTTTTGGTAAATTAATAATATCTGAAGGAGAGATCAATTTTTGTCGGCTAGTGATCACGCGATCGCCTGTGCTTGAATTAAAATCTTTACTGTCCCCAGGATCGCTAGAGTCGGTGACATTTGACATGGCCATCACATCTAACACACTAACTTCAGGTAATTGATTTGTTAACAGTTCAGCCGTTGAAAACTCTTTAACCCGAAACATTAAAAGCGAGTTAAAGTTACCAATAATTTGCCCAGCTTTCGCTCGATTACCAATACGTGCTTCCACATCAGATAATGTCTGGGTATAGGCAATCACATTAATCCCTGCCCCTCGTGCTTTATTCAGTAATGGAATAAACTCATCGCCAATCAGTTCATTAAATTCATCAGCATGCACATTGATCACTGTTTTTTTGTTAAAAGATTGAGGGAGGCTATCATTGACTCCAAATTTATAAATATGACCTGCCATTGACACTAAGTCAGCAAACATACTGTTACCCACAGAGGCAGCTACAACTAAATCAGATAACGCATCAAGTCCCACATAAACAATGGCTTTTTTACGAATAACGGTTTCCCAATCAAAAATCGGTCTTGGATCAGAAATATCGGAATAATCAGGAGATAACAATTCTGAGACTTTCCCTGTGGTGAGTTTTTCTAATAATGGTAAAAGTGAAGCCACAATTTTATCAAAGTAAGTTTTATCATAGCGTACCGCACTACATAAACCATCTAAAATGGGTTCAAATTCTTTACTTTCTCGAATATATTGTTCAACGGCAACCACCATCGGATCACGCCCTTTCATCGCAATAGAAACGGTCTTTTGATCCAAATTCGCGGCAATTCCTGAAATAGCTAACCAAATTTGCGGATCTTTTTTGTCAAAATAGGTTTTTGCATAATCTAAAAATAACGCATCAATACTACGTACATAACGGGCAATACTCTCATAATCAGGACGAATTCCTAGGGCAACTAATGCTCGCGCGATAATATTGACAAATCGCCAAGCAAACTCTTTAAATGCAGCAGAGTTTCCTGCACCACTTAATTGCCCTGAAATCCGTGAGGCAACCTCAGTAATTTTATTAAAACGACCAATCGCATTATAACGTGCAGATACTTCGGGCCAACCAAGATGAAAGACATAGAATTCATTTTCTCGTCCGGCTCGTTTTGCTTCCGCATACATACGTAAAAGCATATCGGCATCACCCTTAGGATCGACAACGATAACCACTTCACGCTCATCAAAATTACGTCCCCGATGAATATCTTGTGTGACAAGCACTTCTGCACAACGTGTTTTACCAACCCCAGTAGTCCCTTGAACCAAAGTATGACCTGCTCTATCGACCATAGAAAGCATCACATTCATCTCCTGTAATTCAACACCGTGTAACTCCGGTTTACCTCCAACAGGTGGGAGCGGTCTAACAGGGTTAAAAACAGAGTCTGTTGCCGTTAATTTAGCTAGCATGCTTTTTTCATGTTTGCGTTCAAAAGCTCTCACAAAGTTAAATAGCCAAGAAGGTTGAATGTAAGGTCGTGCTTGAGGCAGACCACAATCATGTAAACGCTGAGTATGACGTTGCGTCCATAAAAAGCCTTTCCCCAAAAATAAGTATTTTTGACTTACGGGGATTTGTTTACTGGTTAATTCATAATGAGGTAAGCGTTTTAAATTACGGTGATAACGAAGAATTTGCCAACCTTGATAACCTCGTCTGATTCCTAGTAATGCAAAACCTGCTGCCATACCATAACCAATGTGAGGAGCTAATGCGATAGACCAAGGTGCCAAAATACAGAGTACGACTGCACCTACACAGACAGCGGAAGTATAAAGCTCAACGGGAGGTCGTAATAACGCTTCTACAAGATGTTGTTTACTCATTGTGTGATCCCATCCGCAGTAAGTAAGAAAGGATAATGATAAATCCCTAATCGTTCCGCTAAACTATCCGCAGGTGCTGGCATGAGCATAAGACCAGGGGCTAATTCTCGTAATGCTTGGAGTTCTTGTTGCGTTTCCACATTCACAACAATGCCCATTGCAGAAAGTGTCGTCAATTGCTGATAATGATCTTGCAACCAATTTTTTGAATATTCATCTGCACCAATTAAGAATAACGGCGAAGCACCGGGTAAATTGAATACTTGCGTTTCAACTTTTCCTGGAGATAGCTTATGGGAAACAACTGGTAACAATTGTGCTTCACTTACCTCTGATGGAATCGCATTAGGATGTTGAGGTGCATTGTCCGTATGAACGGGTTGGATAGGCTCATAAAATCGTACCGCACTTTCGCCGCCTAAATCGGCAAACACGGTAAGCACTGCTGAAACAGTACTAGCGCCAAAAACAAACATCGTACTCAAAATGAACGAACGAAATCGGTTCATTTATTTTCTCCTTAAAAAACACATATAGATGAAATAACCTATTACCGCAAAATTCAAACTAATGAGTAGCGTAACCCAATAAATCTGATTGAATAGGGCTTGATAGGCTAAAGGGTAACCTTGCAATCTGGCTAATTGGGCTATCGTTGTCTCAAAATAGGCAGGTGAGAAAAAATAGAGCCATACACAACCATAAACGACGAGAAAACAAATCCCAACAGTGAAAATAAATTTCATAATGGGAATAATCGATTTTTTACTCATCATTTTTCAAATCTCGCAAATTTCTCTTTTCATATTGCACAGTATAGATAATACATTTAAGACATCTAAATGTATGAAGAACGATTACAAGCGATAAGCTAAAATAAAAACACCCAAACAAAATATCGGTAATGATAGGGTAAAACTCAGTGAATGAAATTGCTTTATCAGAGTATTTCAACAACTGTGCATCCAACAAAATAAACGCGAAGGCTAACGTGAGTACTACAATCTTTGCAACAAGGTTAAGCAAACTCATAACGGCCCCGAAGGTGCAGCGACAAGGCTCAGACTTCCAAGTATATAAATAAAGCTGAATTCTTGTTTTAATTACATCAATAACAATGTTCATCGTATCTCCTTCCTATTTAGGCTCAATCCAAACCAATGTGTTACCTTGTGGTTCAACCCAAAAAATTCCTTGATTTTTCACCGCACTTTTAGGGGTAACCCAAGCGTAGTTTTGTTCGTTTAAATGGATTAGATTATTCGCAATTTGTTTATGCAGTCGATAACGCTGGCCTTGATACGCAAGAAATTGCTTGACCGACATACCTTTACGCATACCATTGCGACGCATATTGCGAATATCTTCGGCATTCGCTCGCCCTAACAAGGCTCGATGTAATCCCTCCAAACCAATGTTATGGGCAAGATAGAGATGTTCATCAGTCGGCTTAATGCCTCGTAAGGCAAACTGTTCTAAATGCCAACGGGCTAATAAGGCCGTAGCATAGGTATTTGTGCGGTGATGACGGCGTGGATCGAATTTGGTGCCACGATTTGAGGGGGTTATTAATCGCATTCCAAGCATTTTCCCTCGCGTACTCTGTGCTAACCAATTCCAGGTTTTTTGTGTAAACTGCCCAACGCCTAATGCCCCTGTTGGCGAACGTTTTCCATACCAACCATCTTCCATCTTAATGAGACCGCGTAACATTGATTCGCTTACTTGGTAATGTTGAGCCGATTCTTTGATATATCCATCAATTTCACGACCAAATCCTGAAAATGCAAAGACAGAAGAACATAAGGATAAACTGACTAACCCCACCCTAATCAATACGCGAGAGATAACCATTGTCCATCTCCTTTGATTTGATAAGCAGCAGGCATCTTACCTTTGGCATATTTAAACCATTTGCCATTATCATGATTTAGCGTAATTTGACGGCGTCTTACCTTGTCAATATCAATATTATTTTTCACCGCCCAATCACGGATTTTGTCATCTTTTTGCTCGCTATCCACAACATAGATATCCAGCGGTACAGCTTTTGCATAATCCATAATTTTTCGTAAATCATCACGACAAGGTTCACAATCAGTTCGAGTAAAATAAATCACGCGATTTTCTGTTGAAAATACAGCGTTGCCTGCTTCATCCATCCGGAAAGGTAAAATATTTGGATAGAGTTTTTGGAATGCTTGACTATATGAAATCTGGAAAGCGATTTCTTTCTCTGCGCGTTGAAACTCTTTTTTTGCCAATAATTCGGCAAAATGTTGTCTTTCTGCCTCATTTCTTGCTTCAACCCCTAAGACAACGAGAGGATCGAGATTAGGCGTCCAAATCCCCCGAGGGCCTTTCATGATTTCTTCATAACGCATCCATTCCTCTTGAGTCAATCCCCACTCCGACCATTTATCCACTTGGATATGTTGCTCATTAATGCCATGGACATTTACCTCTTGTGAGACCACATTCTGAATATTCTGTGCCTGATTTAATGTATTCAAGGTAGTTGAATGGTTTGTCTGTATTTGTGCTAAACTTGACATCGACAGAAGATATGCAAGGAAGGAAAAAAATAATGTGTGATAAGAAAATTTTGCCATAGTGATATTCCTAAACTATGTTTTTAGAACATTTTTTCATCAAAAATGTTCTATTTAGTTATTTTTCACTTCATTTTTAATATAAACGTTAGTCTCTGCAGGTATTGGTAATGCCAGTCTACGCTCAAAACAAACTTCACGCTTGGAATCATTAACCGTTAGCTCATGAGCTTCTCCAGCAAGCATTTGGAGTGCATCACGCAACTTCATTGGGCCAAATTTGTAATGGACTTTAGGGAGTGGAAGATTGAATAGATGAGTGATTTCTGGACTAGACAAGCGACATAGTGTATAGCCTGTATTATTTAGTGTCTTTTCAAGCCCCTGACGAACAGAAAGGAGATATTTATTTGTTCCTTTCCCTACCATATTGACCGACACTAATTGGTCCAATAAATATTTTTGCCCGCCCATTGGTGAGGTGCTAATAAGCGTATATCGGTCATAACGTACCACCTCGGGGTATTTTTGATATTCTGATGATTGATAAATATCTTCTTGAACGACTCTCGTTAACTGAAGAGGATCAGGTTGGATAGGTTGAGGTTCTTCATGATGCGGTGCTTTATTGGCGCAACCTGTTAACAAAACACCACATAAAGCGAAACAAAAGGGAGATTTATTCATATATTGCATCCTTTAGTTAAATGGGATTAGAGAAAATAACTATCGGAAGCACTATGCAGAAAAATAATGTGATTTTTAACAGAAAATGAAATATGAAATCTTAACGATTAAATCTATTAGGAAATTTTAAAAGATCATTCCCTCCCTTCAAATGACAAGGCGTTTATCAAAAGAGGCAGTGGCTTACTTTTCGATGATCTTAATACGTCTACCTAGTTCATTTTTGCCTGATTATTAACACATAGAGAATCATTGAGAACAAGACAAAATTGTTTCGCGATATACTCAAGATATTGACTCACAGACTGATTACTTTTACCTCTATGTTGCTCAATTTGCCATTGTTGATTTTGTTTATTTCGATATAAACCCAGCGTAGAATAATGTTGCTTGACTTCTTTTCCTAACTTTTCAGCATATTTTACGGAAAACACTAAATAACATCCTGCATGACATCGTTCAGTATAAGTAAAGATGCAATGCCTCATTCGTTGTCCTTCCTCATAGAGAGCTTTACCTGTCGTCAATGCGGTAAACTCGACCTCTTTAATCTTATAGTAAGGTATATAGCCATCCCAAGATTTTAAAAGCTGTTGTTGATGAATTTCATCTTCCCGCCGTTGCTGTTCTTCAAGGAGTCTACGATGCCACAATTCACTTCGTTCGACCAAACGTCCCCACGTCTACGGCAAGCCTCGTTGCTGCTCATTATCTCTGGCTAAATAGTCAATAATGTCATGGAATCTACCGTTCATATCCCCTTTCAAATAGCTTCTTAATGCCTTAATACCCTCGTTTTTCCAATAGTCTACGGCATATCGGATAAATAGCCTAAGTAAACGTTCCTTGTTCTTATCCGAGATATGTCGATAATCGAAAAGATGCCCGTACATAAAAATTGTTATTTTAAGGCATACTGGAAGTTTTTCTGAGATACCCGGTTGCATCAATACAGAAAGGACATATTTGCAATAAGACCAATTGTGGTATTGCCAAACGCGAATAAATTGGGGAGATTGTCTTTTTATCCAACGCCATTGCTGCTTGCTCTCACAATAAGGCAACGTATCAGTACAAATTTTTTTGATTTGACTGTGGCGTTTCACCGTCACTAGGCGCAACCCAATAGTGATAGCTAAATAGATTGGGATCATCCCAATAGCGAGGATTAATTTGACTTAATAAGGGGAAAAGATTGGGGTATTCACAGGTTACGCGTGCTAATTTGTCAATATGTTTTTGATAAAAAAGGTAATGCCCCAAATGCACTCGATGTCCTTCTATTTTGATAACAGTCGAAACAATAGACTTATCCCAAAAATATTGCCATAACCATTTTGTCAGGCGTTTTGTATGGTTAGCATAGTTTTGTAATATAATACTACGACGCTGTAAGTATTTTTTTAGGATCTCAACCAGTTTATCCTCATAATGCAGCAAGCTATTTTTATTCTCAAGATACTTTTTCCTCAAATACGCTACAATCTTTCTAATGACATTATCTTGTATAATGATTAAAGATTTTAAAGGAAGATTCAAAAAAGGTATCGTATAACAATATTTCAGGTCTTTTTTTGCTCGTTCTTTCTTCCATTGTTGTGATACCAAGCACCAATATTCAACACGAATTAGCCCCGTTTTGTGGTTTTTAGTATAACGATAGAAATTAAACAACGTCAAAACAGCCTCTGTTTCGGTATTTTCCAAACGATAGACCTCATAAAACTTATGCTCAAAAATAAAATCTTTGCAGCTTTGATAAAACATCGTCAGTTTTGGACTGCCAAATAAATTTTTCTTTACCATATACCCCTCAAATAGTGAAGCAATGATCATTGGATAAAAAAGAAAAAAATGTAAGTAAAAAACAATTTTAAAATGACAATAAAAAACCCGTTTATTACATAATAAATGGGTTCGTGAGTTAAATGTTAATGTAATGTGGATTTGATTTCTTCCACTTTTGCCATAAACTCATCAAGCGTATTAATCGCTTCACCATCAATACAAAAATGGCTATCAAAGTCATTCACAAAGGTAAAAACATCGATGCGTTCGTCATCTTCGGCTAAATCAAGCTGCTCAAAGAATAGGCATTCCAACCGACCAATAACCAGGCTTTGGTAAATATTACCAAGGTGAGGAATTTCCTTACAACCTCGTGCAATCTCCCAAACCTCTTCATCTTCAACGCTGGCATCAAAATGAAAGAGAATCGCTTCCCAGTCCGCTAAATTTTCACTTACCCCACCCATATAAAGCAGAGGTACCGTGTTATAGGTTCTGTTGTAGTACATATGTGTTTCTCCTAAATAATCAATCAGAGAGAAACACACCCTAGAGGGAAGTATTTCCCTCTAGGGTTAAGATGGTGTAATAATTAGTTTGCCCGTACAGATAAAGCCACTTGTCCTTTTTCTTGTTCAATGAGCATTAAGGCATCATTGAGCAAACGATGAACTTGCTTTTTCCATTGCTGTAATAATTCCCACGGATTTTGTGGTACTTCAGCAAAACCACGCTGTTTTGTAAGTTCAATGACACATTGAGCTTTGTGCATAATGCTTTCAAGCTCAATGAGCAAACTTTTTACCCAGTACGTTTTACCTGGCGAGATAAAAGAGAAATTACGCATTTGTGCATTGATTTGTTCCATTGCCTCTAACGCCTGCTCTGAGATTAGTTGAAAATCCCAGTGTGTTGGTTTGAGCTCGAATGGACGCCCAAAAGCTAAAAGTGCGTGACTGCCATTTAACAATTGTTGACATTGTTGAATAAAGGCTGGGTTTTGCATTGTTTTTTGAAAACAAGCATGTTCTGGCTCAAACGCCTGAATACAGGCAAAATCCATACTCATTGATTCATCACATTCAATTTCACGTTGGCACTGTGATAATTGACGATAGAACCCTTTCACTGAGGACAGATGAGTCAACTCACTGACACGATCGCAGAGTTTATAGGTTAAATAGATGAATCGTTGCTGAATATTTTTTACGGTTTCATCGTAAATTTGAGCCGCTTCCAAAACTTGGTTTACCGTTAATGTTGTCATGGTGTTTCTCCTTAATTGATAAAAAATGAAAGGGAAACGCCCCATAAGGGAATGTTTCCCCTATGGGTGAATAAAGTGCGGTCAATTTTCACCGCACTTTTAACGTTAAAGATAAATGCAATTAGCCCCAAAGCCGCTGAGCTAGCTCAACTTTTTTCGCCAATTCATTAACTGCTTTTTTAGCATAAGTTAATGAATATCGACTCAAGCGTTTTTCTGGATTTTCTTTTAGTTCTTGATGATTAGCTTTGGCTTTTTCCAACTCGAACTGAAAATACGCAAGACTTTCTGGCATAGATAAATCAATGACGTCTGCACGCTCTAGCCAATAAGGGATTTTGTCCTCATTGTGCTCAGCTTTTTGCATTTCTTCGACTGCTTTATCCATACGTTTGGCATTACGCTCAATTAAGGCACGATGTCGTCTTTCGCTATGATGTCCCACTTTAATGGGTTCACCGAGGCTTAAAAACTCACGTCCTTCATTTGCAGCTTCACAATACTGTTCACTACGCGTTTGTGCATTGTCTGCCACCGTTTGATAATGTGCGGCTTTTTTAAGTGCATAGGTCTGACGGTTTAATCCATCACAACGCACGAAAGAATAAAAATAGAAGTCATCTTGTTGCTTCACAAGGTTATAGATTTCTACTTCCGTTTCTTTCCCATATTTACTGGTTAGCGTGACAATATCCCCTCGTTGATGAGGTTCAGCACATTTCGCCAAAAATACGTTTGGGACAAATTTTGCATAAGTGTTAAGTGACATAAGATATTCTCCTAATAAAATGGGGAATATCTGCCCCACAAGGGAAAATATTCCCCTATGGGTATTGAACGGAATCTACTTATTCAAAATAAGCAGATTTAATGTGAAATGTTAACGGGATTTGGCTCGTTTATCTGCTTTCGTATTTTTACCTGAAATCAGATCCCAATTAGCCCAATATACCAAGGCAGTAAAAGTACCTGCAGCCAGGACTAACACACTTGATACACCTAATAACCACCAATTCATACAAGCCTCCTTAGTGATGTTGCTTTATGTGTTTTACTGGTTTTTTTGTCTTTTTATTCATTATATCTGCCACATAATTAAGAAGCAAACCAAGCATCCAAAAGCTCACACCAACGATTAAGAGGGAGGATGCCTCCATTTCATTAATATTGTCTTTGGATAAGACAAAACCAACCAATCCCACACCAGCAATTGCTCCCGCTTTACGAAAATCATCTGCGATATATTGCAATATTTTCGCTGGGATTTTGCTAAAAAATTTGTGAATCATTTCGTTCACCGCCTTTCATAAAAAATTTAGGGAACGCCCCCACAAGGGAAATCATTCCCTAGGTGGGTAAAATGAATGTTAAAGCTAACAATCCAAAAAGTTAATCATCACGATAAATATCACCTGTCACCGTGTTGACTGCGCCACAAATTTGCTGCGCTTGAACATCGTCGTTGACGGTTTTCACATTCCCTGATATATCACCTTGAATAGCAACATCACCATTGACAGTCTCAACGTGTCCTGCATTACCTGTAACGACAATATCAGTAGCATTGTTTGCTTCAATGTGATTCACATTGCCAAAAACTTCAATGTGTAAAACAGGGGATGTATCAAGCGTGATCATTGCAATTTTCATCACTTGTTTACCGTTGACATAAATGCCTTGTTTCATTGTTTATTTCTCCAAAATGGTTGAAAAAAAGACTGACATCTATTGTCAGTCTTTATCAGTAAAGTTACGCTTGAGGCTTTTCGGAATCTGATTTTTCAGCTTCACTATACTTCAATTCACCATCAACTTTGACAGACTTGATGCGAATTAAACGACCTTTAAGCATTGTGCCAACATCACCTTTTTTGTGATATCTGCTCTCTGCTGTATAGGTAAAGGTATCTACCCACAAATCTGCAATCACAAATGAAATTAATACTTTTTTCTCCGCATTAACCGCATTTTGACAGCGACGAATAAGATTTGCAGTCTCCTCACCCACAACATTCACATCGAAATAACGATATTCTGGCTCTTTCGCATCACCCGTTAATGCAGCAATACGACAAGCAAGGAAAGGCTTACCTTTTTTCGGCGTGACTTCACGGATATTATTCAAACATCCAATACCTTGTGTGTGTAAATTGAAGTAACCGCTAGTTGGTTTAGATTGAGTAGTCATAATAAGTTTCTCCATAAATAAAAAAGACGGAGAAACATTTCTACCCAACACGGGAAAAATGTTTCCCGTCAGGGGTTAATTGATAAGAGGTAAAAGGTACACTCGCAAAAAATAGATGACGAAGAACGATTTTTTGTAATGGCTTTTCAGAGTGCTGAGCCAAATATGGGCTAATGAACTCTCTCTATCTACATAGAGCGTCGCTTTTCAAGAGTTCTGCGACTTATCAAAGTGCTATCAACGATAGCAACCTAACTAATCTGTAATGTACAATAACCTAAAACAAAAATAGAACAATTAATTAAATATTACTATAGAATAGTTAAACTTGACCATACAAGACAAAATAAAAAAGAAAAGCCCCGAGAAGTATTCACTTCTAGGGGCTTGACTAAAAACAAGATAATAATCACGATTAACTATTTGATTAAATCAAGATAAAGATGACCATATAATACAGAAAATCGTTGAATAGTTTCTGTTCTCGTCAAGACATCACTATCCATTTTACTCCATACTACCCAATAACAATGTGGTCATTTATTGGCATAACGCGCACCAAAATTGGCACAAAGGGCACTCGTTTTTTTCACCAGCGAGCTCTGGTAAAAACAAAGATACATTACTGCAAAGAAGAAAATGGACGCGCAGCCCCATCACCCAAAATGAATAATCCACTTTCTTCTTTGCAGTAAGCAAGATAAAAATAAGGTAAAAGATACACTCGCAATTCTATTGCCGTCTTTTTCAGAGTGCTAAAGAACGTTTGGGATGTGTAGTTTTACGCTTGACCTAAACTACAAAAAGGTCATCAAAGCTTAATTATTGTATCACTAGATACTCGATTAAAAAAGGTTTCCCCATTTATAGCAACTGCCCACGTACTTGCGAGGCTATTGAAACCGGCTTTCTTCCTCTTTTCTTTTTTACCCCAATATTTTCAATACCATTACAAGTAGGATATTTGGAGCATCCCCAAAATGGCCCATTTTTGCCAGCCCGTTTTACCATTGGACTATCACACTTTGGACATTTTTTTATTTCTATTTGTCCCATTTTAATCCCTTGCTGCATACAGGAGTTCATCAAATGACGAATAAATGCCTCTTGTTTTTGCATAAATTCATCAAGTGACAATAGCCTTTCGGCGATCTGGTTGAGTGCTTGTTCCCACAGCGCTGTAAGACCTGGATTTTTAAGTAAATCGGGTAAATTATCAATTAAGGTATTCCCCTCCACGGTCGCAAACAATGATTTACCTTTTTTCTTAATAAATCCTTTTTGTAATAAAGTTTCAATGACACCCGCACGAGTAGCTTCGGTGCCCAATCCTTCAGTTTCCCGTAATCTTTGTTTTAAACGTTCGTCAGTAACAAAACGCGCCGCATTTTTCATCGCACTTAATAGCGTTCCCTCGGTATAATGTGGAGGGGGAGAGGTTTTTAATGATTTCACTTCGGTATTTTGCACCGCACAAACTTCATTTTGACTAAGTTTAGGTACACATTGTTTCTCGCTTTCCTCATTGTCATCATCAGGGCTATTACCAAATAACATTTTCCACCCTTGCGCAACAATCACTTTACCTCTTGCGATCAATTGATGATTGACTGATTGTAATTGTATAGTTGTTTTATCTGCTTCAAAATATGGTAAAAACTGAGCCAAGTAACGCCGACAAATTAAATCATAAACTTTGCGTTCATCTTCATTCATTTTAGTTAATGACACATTTCCAGCTGTTGGGATAATGCCATGGTGAGCCGTTACTTTTTTATCGTTCCAGGCGCGAGATTTTTGCGATAAATTTAAGTGCGGTGCAATTTTCTGCCAATTTGGATTCACATTGAGTAGGCTTTTAATAATTTTAGGCACATCCGCAAATTGGGATTCGGGCAAATAACCACAATCTGTTCTAGGGTAAGTTGTTGCTTTATGTGTTTCATAAAGGGATTGCGCGATATCTAAGACTTGTTGTGCCCCCATGCCATATAATCGGTTACACTCACCTTGTAAATCACTTAATGCAAATAAGAGTGGTGGTGCATTTTTCTCTCGCTTAGTTTCTACATTCAATACTTGAGCTGTAGCAGATTGACGAATTTGTGCCTCGGCTTGCTGTATAACTTGGCTATTTAAACACAATCCTGACTCATCCAAATAATCTTCTGGAACAACATATTGTGCGATAAATTGAGCCTGCTGCTGTGTAGTGAGTAACACGTTTAATGCATAATGGTTTTTAGGCACAAAATTTGCGATTTCCCTATCTCGATTAACGACCATGGCTAATGTGGGACTTTGTACACGACCAACGCTTAATGGTGACCCCTGGTACCCTTTTTGCTGAGCCAATAACGTAAATAATCGAGAAAAATTCATTCCGATGAGCCAATCTGCACGACTGCGCCCTAACCCCGCATAATAGAGCGGTAAGGTTTCCTCATTACTTTTTAATGAACCTAATGCTTTTCTGATGCTGGCATCATCAAGTGCTGAGAGCCATAAACGCTGAATATGTCCGCGATAACCTGCAATCTCTAATAATTCTCGGGCAATCATTTCTCCCTCACGGTCAGCATCGGTCGCAATAATTAAACTTTTCGCTTGCTTAATCAATTTTATGACCACGTTATACTGTTTCTTACCTTCCTTTTTAGGAGATAAGCCCCATTTTTTCGGGATAATCGGTAATGTTTCAAACGTCCAACGCTTATAAGCAGGATCGTAATCTTCAGGTTGAAATTGTTCGACTAAATGACCAAATCCCCAAGTTACAAAAACAGATTTATCTGCATTAGCAAGAAATCCTTCACCTCGATGCGTTGCGCCAAGCACTTTAGCAATATCATTCCCTTGAGAGGGTTTTTCACATAAAAATAGCTTCATCTTATTCACCGTAAAATAAATTTTTAAGCTCAGGTCTATCGGTTTCTGAAATGGTTAATATCGCTAAAACAATTTCTTGACAATACTCACAAGATTGAATGTAATGACCAGCGGAACCAAGCATTAAATGCGAATGCAGAAAATCCCTCTAGTCATCAGGATAAATATAACCGTGCAGACTTGTTAGATAGTCTTTTATTTCTTCTATGTCTGCCTGTATAACCCAATCTTCAAGCTCTATCTGAAATTCATGCAATACTTGATGGCGAGTTCGAGGAAAAGTCATTGTTATCTCCGCTATATTAAATTAAGCACATCATTTTTATATTTAACCAATAACAGTGTTCACTAACAATTTTTTATTCTTTCTAATCAAAAGATAGATATAAAAAAATTAACCTAAAAAAACTTTATTAAATAGATAATAAAAAAACTCTCGATTTTCATCGAGAGTCAATGCGAGATTTAGTATTTGTTATATTTATAATGTTATTTTGGCAAGAATGAGAAAATAAAAGTAGCGTTATCTATTTTTTGCTAATTTTTATTTAATTGCCGTCAAAATATCAGATTTAATTTCTGCTGCAAACTCAGTACTTCCACGCGTTTTCCAATAAATCTTGGTTCCCGTTCCATTTTTCTCTAATGTCACTACCGCATAAAAACGGCTATTGGCATTATTAGGCGATTTAGGATTAGTAAAAACATCTGCCATCTGATAATAAACACCAGGGTTCACTTCATGGATAAATCCACGATTGTCTAATTCAGCATCATACAGCTTACGGCTTGATGAATCACGCGTACCACTGAGCTCTTCTGTTCGTGTAGTAAAACCAACTTGACGTTTAATCCGAACATATAATGTATCAATATCACGCTTAGATTCAATGCTCCCTTTGATGGTCTGTTTATCTGCATTCATTTGTCTATTTAATTGAGCCGCCCAATCACCTACCTGTTGATTAAGTGCAGAAAATTCAGCACAACCTGAGAGAATGCCTAACATAAAAAGTGCGGTTGTAATTTTTAATGTTTTCATCATACCTGCCCCATATTATATGTGACTCAAAACGGAATATCATCATCTAAAGGAATTTCATTAATCTCTGGCTGTGGTGCCGACGTTGATTGTGGAGCATGTTTTGGAGCTTGATGCTCAGACTGTGCAGGTTGAGCATATTGGTTACCACCTTGACCACGATCTGTACGACTATCTAGCATTTGAAGTACATCGCCTTGAATTTCTGTAGTGTAGCGATCTTGTCCATTTTGATCTTGCCATTTACGGGTTCTTAAACGCCCTTCAACATAAACTTTTGAGCCTTTACGTAAATACTCTCCGACAATCTCAGCTTGACGACGATAAAAAACGATACGGTGCCATTCCGTTAATTCACGTTTTTCACCTGTATTCTTATCTGTCCAACTTTCACTGGTTGCCACACTAATATTAGCAACAGCTTCGCCATTCGGCATTGTTCTCACTTCAGGATCTGCACCAAGATTCCCCACGATAATGACTTTATTAATCCCTGCCATAATGTTGTCCTCACAAATGATGAATAATTGATGTTATTTGTATTAAACGTGATTTTAAGTAAGAAAGGAGTAATTAATTAAACTTTATTTCTAAAGAGTTACACATAGACTCCTCACCATCAATGCACGCGACATTGCTTTTTCTCGTCAAAGGTAAGGGGGCTTGCTCCCTTACCTTTAAAAGGCCTTTTAGTCTAGGCTTTGCATACAACCTCAAATCTAGGATTTACCTACAAGAAAAATCTAGGCTTTACCTACAAGATTAGTCGTAATATTTTCGACCTGCGCCAATTTATCCCGACATTCTTTTAGCTGGCGAAGTATATGCACAGTGATAGCCATCTGCATATTTAGAACAATTCGTTCTTTTTCCGCCTGAAGCAATGCTCCCTTAAGCTCACTAGGTTGGGTTGGAGCAGATAATACCTCTTGAACGATTAACTGACCGTTCTTAGTATTATCAAAATTACGCCAACGTAAATAGCTAGCACCAGAACGACTTGTATTATCTTTAATAAATCGAATAGGTAAATGCCTAACAAGATTAGTTGATATCCCTTTAATCATCTCTGGTTGCAAATTAACAAATCCCTGACGCAACCTATTAAAGTCCTCAATGAGATTATCAAACTGCGCCAATGAATCAATGGGACTAAAAAGATTTCGCATCATCTGATGAAGATTTGTCTTCTGCGTCAATTCTCTATACATCCCCTCTGGGATTAAACTATATATGTTCATTCTTCGCCTCATATTCTGAATCTAAGCTCGTCACCTCACCCAATTCTGCTTCAGAACTCAACTGTCTAATGACTGGAGCAAACATAGCACGACGCTCGCCACTTAAAATATCTTGAGGTAATTCTAATTTAAAGCGTGCCACACACTCTTGATAGCGTTGGTTATTTTCAAGTGCATCTTGTCGAGTGATGCCTGAATGGCGATAGGTTTCAACCACCCCAAAGCATTTACGGATAAGTCCAGCCCCTGCTTCTAACCACTCTCTGGCTTGTTCTTTAGTCATAAGGGCAATATGGCTGGCGGTCATAACAGAACGTGCAAGCACATCAAATTCAGAAAGTAGGTAAATGAGTTTATAACCGAGTTGTGAATTCACAAAAATAGGGTAGGTTACGGGCGAAATATTTTCGCACCGTGATATATCAATATTATCTGGTAAATTCTGGTTATATACATCAACAAGATCATTCACCAGCTGTTTCATATTGTCCGTATAGCTCAACACTTTTTCCTCAAACTGAATCAAATACCAGTCTGCATAAGGATCGTCATTTGTGGCATCTTTTTGGATCTGCGATAAGATCGCAAGGCACCCAGGCATACTCATAATAGGGGGCTTTACAACTTTATCGCCATCACGTACGACGGTACGTCCCAACCATAGTCGTGTGGCATACTGAGAATGCAAGGTAAGCGTAATATTACTACGTAAAGCTCCAAGCTCTTGGTTGTAGTCTTGAGTCATATATTTTCTCCTGTGAAGTTATGTATTTTTCGTACACCATAAATTATATCTATTAGGCTTATTTTTTGTACAAATAAGCACTGACTGCGCCAATTCATATATTTTTTGTACAAACTGCCACCAGTGGTGCCACTTAGTCTATTTTTTATACAAACTGGCACCTAGGGTGCCACTCAGTATGTTTTTTGTACAAACCGCCACCAGTGGCGGCACTTAGGCTGTTTTTTATACAAACTGGCGCCAGTGGAGGCACTTAGTATATTTTCTGTACAAATTGCTATCCCCTTAAATTTGCCCGTAATTGTTGAGCAAGGTTGGCTACAACGGCTTTCGTGTGAGCCATATCGGTATTAGTTTGAGTATTTGCCTCTAACAAGCGTCGAGAGCTCACTAATCCAGTCTGACAAGGCTTAGTCTGATTTTTTTGCTGACTCTGTTTGTCCTGCCAATAAGGTTTAAACTCCCCTGACTGCGCTTTACGAATAATGCCAAAAATATACCCTAAAGGGTTTTGAATATTTCCTCGATGAATGCGTTGCTCTGCTTCAACCAAAATAGCTTGTGCAGTCTCCTTATCCAGCTTATTCAAGGCTCGATAAACGGTTTCTGTTTCTAATTTGCCTAAATTTAAACAATTCAAGCTATCGTACAGTACAGTACTTTTTTTAGTATTTAATACAGTACTAGTACTCTCTGAGTTCCCATTTGGAACTAAGCCTAAAATCAATGACTTATCTTCATCTTGATGACTGAGTTCCGTATTGGAACTCAGTAAAATTGACCTTTTTTCACTGAGTTCCCTGTCGATTTTTCCAAGTTCCTTATTGGAACTCAGTAACCTTTGCTGCGTTTCTTTAATGGCTTCATCCACATTCTTAGCTAATGGCGTAATTGGAGAACCAATGTGGAAACCCTGTTTATGTGCTTGATAACGTGCTTGTATTGCCTCAATATGAGAGACAAGAAGCCATAACTGCGCATCTTGATTGAGCATATCGTCAATAATACGTATCGCGACATCTTTAATTAAAGGGTCTTTATGTTTCACTGATTTTTCAAGCAAACGGAGATAGTCATCATTCAGTTGCAAACAATCAACGACACTTAATGGCTCATCATTCATTACATAAACATTACCTAGAATTTGCCCTCGTTCATTTCTGACCGTCTCACACAAGGTCAACCACCTTGTTAGACGTAACAGTAATAATGTTTGGCTGATCACTTTACGGGAAACACGTTTCCCCTCAAATGCACGTTCAGACAGCCATAACGAAAGTTCATCATAGGATGGAAACGCTGCCCCCTGAAATTGGTAAGCATTCAGTTTTATCAATTGCCAAGCAAGTTTTGCTCGAGGCGTTAAATAACTATCAGTTAATAGCCGTAAAGGGACACTTTCATGCCGATTACCAACAAAGAGTAAACCTTGAAAATCGGCCCGCTTTTTCTGTTCTGCTTTTTCTATCAATTTTTGTTTTGCAGACTCTGCGAAATGCCCTATAATCTGTGTCGATTTCATTAGCTGAATCCTCCTATTTATATAGCTGAGAAAATCATATAAACCGAGAAAGCGTCCACTTTCTCGGTTTTTTATTACAGTCCATTTTTCTGCCAACCAATGACTAATCGAGAGACTTCAGTCAGGCTGACCTGAGATTCTTCTGCGATATACATTAGTAAATCAAATCCCTCAAAGGTAAGCGATACATCATAGGAAACAGATTGCTTATGCTTTTGCCATAAGTCCCAGATTTTATTTTCTTCTTCCTCCGTGGCATTTCGTTTACGTCCCATAGACTCATTAATACCAAGTAAACGACGTCGTGCAGACACTTCCGCTGAACTCCAACCAAATCGACTATGCAAGATTTCTGATGATGCCCCGAGTTGTAATGCTCTATCAATGGCATTACGTTTTCGGGTTTCTTCTCTGACTGATTCAATCAAACTCCAAAAGGCATTATGATTAACCTTAATCTCCGCAAAATTAATTTTACTTTCAGCTAAATCACAAATTTCTTGTGTCGATAAATTACATAATTCAGTTAATTCTGTTTCATCAAAACCAAGTTGAGTACAGTAATTAATTTCACCACGACGAATATGGTTAATTAAATTGTAAATGATGGCTTGATTTAAACTTGCATTGACCATAGTTATTCTCCTGCTCGAGATTGTTCTTTGATATAACGCACTACGCGTAATAAACGGATAAGACGGACTAATAGCAAATCATCAATTGCTGGTTCTTCTTGATAAGAGCCAACTAACCAGGATGCAGATAAACGCAATTCAGTATCAGAAATTGGTACCTCCTCAGTGGCACAAGCACAAAGAAATTGATAGACAAATGAAACCAAAGGCGTAGGCTCAGTAATGTCTAACGGTAAGAGATTAAAGCTATAATCGACAGGTTGCTTTACAACATGTTGGACTAAATGCGCTAATCCCACACTTTGGGCTATTTCAAGCGCTAGGGTAAAGGCATCCATCTTATGTTTACGTTTCGGATAAATTTTCCATAAATTTGTTACTGGACATTTACCCACATTAGCAAATTCTAATCCATTAAGTTGTGCTTCTTCTGCGCGTTGTGCTTCTGGGTTCACACCTGGAACAAAACCTAATTCTTGATAATGGGTATGGATTGCCCGATTTAATTCATTTTCATCTGAATTAACGAGTTCAGATGGCAAAAGAGTAGAAATGCGCTCTTCAGAGATATCTGGGCTGTTAGCATCAGAGGATAAGGGGCCCGTCATTTCAGTTATGCCATCAAGTACTCCCGAATCCAACATTGTCTCTATGCTATCTTTCTGCATTTGGAGGGAAGATATAGCTTGTTCCTCGTCGGTTTCTCCATTATTGTCTCTTTGTCCCCCACCGTTTTCACTCCCTTGAGCGCGTAAAGCGCTTTCTGTGGCTAATTGAGTAATATGTGGTTGCTTTTCAATTAACCGTCTTAATTTACGCTCCTCAAGATCGATATCTATTTTTAACGTATCGTAAGAGACCTCATAGCTAAATGCTTCACTTAATTTGCCTATCAGGCTGTCTTGAAAGGTTTCTATGGCAAACTCCGTAGGATCTTCATCAAAACCAGATAAGACATTCATCCAAACTTCATCAAAGGTTGCATGAGGAGAATGCTCATCTTTATATTTATCCCACGCTGATTGGGCATTACGATGAATATGCAATAATTTTTCTATTTGAGCTTTACCTAAGCCATCTAATAGAATGTTGGGAATATGAGGATATAAGTAGGTTAAGCATTGCTCCATACGAGCAAGTATCTGATGAGATATTGGATATCCATTCTCACCTAATTTTTCTGAGAGCTTACGATGAGAAAAATATTCTTTATATTTTTCTTCATATAATGCTTTCACCTCTCTAATCCCTAAGGCTTTTTCAATAAAAGACAACTCCCCACGAATATCATTTTCGGCTAAATGCCCAATCAAAATATTTAATTTTGAATTAATATCATTTGCTTCCCCCTCCCAAGGTTTAAACACACATTCAATTGACCAAAAACGGGGATCTTGGGTTTCCTTAAATAATTCATTCAAGGCTTGCAGACGAGTATTTCCCCCGTCTGCAATGGTATAAAAATCCTCACCAGGACGTTGAGTGATATTCGGTGCATGATCTAGCCCACGTGCTTTAATTGAAGCTTTAATTTCTTCATAAGCTGGATTTTTGGTTTTACGCGGATTCCCTTCATAAGGACGTAATTTATCTAATGTCACCACGATTAATTGTTTTCTTTGTGGCATCACTGGTACAGCTTGATGATACTGTGGCGTATGATTTTGAATCGCGGGCTCAGTTAATCGTGCAAACATATCTTGACGACGATCTTTTGGTTTTCCAATAAATGGATTTGATTTTCTTCCGTTCATAATTCTCTCGCTTAACTGACAAGTCGCTGATATTCATCAGCAGATAAATTTTCAAACAAGGAAAATTCGCCTCTAAACTTAGCCATTACCGTACCTATTGGACCATTACGTTGTTTGCCAATAATAATTTCAGCTATCCCTGGATACTCTGTATTGTTGTGATAGACTTCATCGCGATAAACAAACAAAATTACATCCGCATCTTGTTCAATACTGCCTGATTCTCGAAGATCAGCTTGTAACGGACGTTTATCCGCACGTTGTTCTAAATTACGATTAAGCTGTGACAGGGCGATAACTGGACAAGCCATTTCTTTTGCTAAGGCTTTTAACGCGCGGGAAATAGAAGAAATTTCCTGAGTGCGGTTATTTCCATTTTTAAATTCTGGGTCAGACATTAATTGAAGATAATCCACAATGATCAAGCCAGGTTTGCCATATTTACGTGCATTACGACGCACTCGGCTACGCAATAATTGTGGCGTGAGATAACTGCTATCATCAATTAAAAAATGCCCTCTCCAATTCTCTCTTATATAGATAAACGCCTCATTGAAACGGGCGAGATCTTCATCTGAAAGATGAATCGCTTGGCGATATTTTTGCATTGATACTCGTGTTCGCATGGATATCAGTCTTTGCATCAACTGTTCAGCGGGCATTTCAAGGCTAAAATACTGCACGGTAGTATCCTTTTCTTTAAGATGTTCTAATGCGGTTTCAGCAAATTTTAATGAAAGGGCAGTTTTCCCCATAGAGGGGCGAGCGGCTAGAATAATTAAATCCCCATCTTGCGCACCCGATGTATTGTTATCAAGCCTATCAATCCCAAAAGGCACACCAGTAATACCAGATTTATTTTCAAAATTTGCGTCTATCTGATCTAAGATATTTAACATCACTTGATTCAAATCTACGGTGGTATCTATATCAGCTTGATTAAATACAATCTCCGTTAAGGATTTTTCTGTTTGTTCAATCAAGGATTCTAATTTGTCCCTAGAATTGATTTTGATAGTTTCTGCTCTTAACAAATTACCTAATGCAAATAATTTACGAGCTTGACTATCATTTCTCACAATATCAGCATAAGCAAGGATATTAGATGCACTCGGGGTTTCTTTACATATCTCTGCTAAATAAGCTAATCCTCCGCATTCTTCCAGTATGCCTTTCTCTTTTAATGTGCGTTCTAAAGTAAGCAGATCGACGGATTGTTTTCTTTCGATAAGCTCCCTGATTGCGCTATAAATTTGTCGATGTTCATGATGATAAAAATTATGCTCAGTTAATAAGAGGCTGACATCATCCCATTTATCATTAGATAAGATTAATCCGCCAAGTACTGATTGTTCTGCCTCAAAAGAATAGGCGGGAAATGGTTTACTGCTCATTGTTATTCACCTCGTTTTGTTTCAGTTTGGAAATGCGCTTTCCAACAAGGGAATAAGAGTGAACATAATTGACGAATGTTTTCTGCCTCTATTTTATTATGTCTATGGACAGGTAACGCTCGACTTGCTGCTTCTCGATAAGCTATTCGATGAGGAATTTCAAAATTGATGAGTTCAATTTGTGAATTTTTTTCAGCAAGATTAGAAAAAATGTCGTAAAGATTAGCAACAATGTCTTTGGCATCACGTGTCCTATCAAGACAATTAATGACGGCTTTTAAAGGGGGAAGTGAAATACCATACCCCGTAAAAATACTTAATGATTCATAGAGATTGATAGTTCCTCTCACAAACTCACGTGCAGACACCAGCTCAGGTTTAATTGGAGAAATCACAAGATCACTTGCCAATACGGTCATATCTACCGTAATACCTCGTGTCCCACGCGTATCAATAATAATTAAATCATACCCTTCAATTTTTTTAATTAATTCGCGGAATTTTAAAATCCCACCCGGTAAAGTATTTAACTCTGTAGTAAGACGGTCTAGTGGATCATTTGACTGAATCACATCTAAATTATCAAATTCGGTCTGCGTAATAATTTTGGCGATAGGTAAATCTGGGCGATTAAATAACTCATAGAGCCCAAAGGGCGATTGATTGGAAACATGATAATAAGAAGATAAGGTTGGTTGCGTGTCCGTATCAATCATTAAGGTTTTTATACCATGATCAGCACAAAACGCACCAATGTTTGCAACATTGGTGGATTTAGTTACACCACCTTTAGTGGAGATAACAGAAACAACGAGTGAGGAGTTTTTTGATATTAAACTTTTCATAACAAATTCTCGCATTGAAAATTAATGGAAAATTTGCTCTATTGTGATCAAATAAGGAGATATAGAATGGTGCCAGTGGCCGGACTCGAACCGGCACGCTTTTAAGGGCGGCGGATTTTGAATCCGCTACGTCTACCAATTTCGTCACACTGGCTAAGGCGTTTGAGAAAACAACCTAATGTGTTGTCGATGTGGTGAATTATACGGAGTTGATTTTTGCTTGCAAGTAAAATTTATGAATTTGATGATGAGTGAAGTTATTTTAGTCAATTTTAAAGTGCGGTAAAAATTTTTATGATTTTTCACCGCACTTTGTAAGTGAAAATAAAGAAAAATACCTTTACTCGGCATAAAAAAGCCTATCATTACAGATAGGCCAATGCTTTATTTTATCTTATTGTGCTTTTGTCGCTAATTCATTGTCATTGATTTGAATGGCTTTATCGAACAAATTCACGCCGCCTTTTACGCCGAAATCAAGCGTAGTTACGTTGTAAGCAATGCTGATATTTTCTTGTTCAAAGCGTTTTTTCAGCGCCATAATGGCTTGGCTTTTGGATTCTAAATAGTCTTCATAGGTAACGAAATCCACCCAAAAACGAATGATGAAATCGAAAGTTGAACTACCAATATCGGTGAAGTAGAAGTTGATGTCATTTTTATCGATCACGAAATCCCATTCTTGCATTAAATCTAAGGTAACTTGGCGAACTTTGTCTAAATCATCACCATAAGACACGCCTGTTGATAAAATAACGCGACGTTTTTTCAGTTTGGAATAGTTAAAAAACTCATCGCTATAAATCATCTGATTTGGGATCAGGGCGGTTTCGCCTTCAATGGTCATTAATTCTACTGTTACCAAGCCGATATTCACTACTTTACCAATAGAATTATTAATATTGACCCAATCACCAATTTCAAACGGCTGTTCTGATTTAATCAATAAGCCAGAAAAGGCATTAGAAGCAATATCTTTAAAAGCAAACCCAGCGATGATGCCTACAATCCCCGCACCAGCGAGAAGATGAGTGAGAAAAGAGGCGAGATGTAACACTTCTAAGGCAAGAATGATTCCAAAGAACCAAATGAGAATTTTTACGCCAATTTCTATTCCTTTTGCCGCTCGCGGATTTGCAGGGAAAAGGCGACGATAAATGCGTAATGCTGCCTTACTTAAGATTTTTGCTAAAAAATAGAACAGGGTAAGCAAAATAATGGCAGAGAGGATATTGGGAATAAAGCCAATTAGCCAGTCTTTCCATTGAGAAATCGTGTGAGTTACCAAGGTTAATGAATTGTTTTCAGTCATAAAATTTCCTATCATAAATAATCAAAAGAAAAGCCATTTATAAAAAATGGCTTTTTTATACCGCACTTGGGATCTAGCGTTTATGCGCTAATAACCACCAAGTGATAAGAATAAATAACCCGCTTGGCATTAATGCGCCTGCGATAGGTGGCACATTATAAACTAAACTGAGTGGGCCGAAAATCTCATTGACCACATAAAATAAAAATCCAAAGCAAATTCCTGTGATCATTCTTGCGCCCATTGTTACGCTACGCAATGGGCCAAAGATGAAAGAGAGCGCCAGTAACATCATTACGCCTACGGAAATCGGTTGAAAGATTTTCCGCCAGTAAGTGAGTTCAAAACGCTTGGAGTCTTGCCCTGTTTCTTTCATAAAGGCAATGTAATCCGCTAGCCCTGAAATAGAAAGTGAAGTCGGACGTAAAGACACAATGCCTAATTTATCGGGCGTTAAGGTGGTTTGCCACGCTTCGTTGAGATAATTGGCTGTGGTGATTTTGTCCGCTGAAATGTGTGATTTATTCACTTGCATTAATTGCCAGTTACCGTCTTTAAATTCTGCTTGATTGGCGTGGCTGACTTGCTCTAACTGACGTTTATCATTGAAATGATAAATATAAATATCATTGAGTTTGACGTTATCGGTGATGCGTCTGACATAAATAAAATCATTGCCGTCTTTTGCCCACACGCCATTTTTAACGGAAAGCATTTCACCGCCTGAAATGGCTTTAGCACGCATATCACGGGCAAATTGTTCCGTTTGCGGAATGCCCCATTCGCCAATTGCCATTGTAATTAGCACTAAAGGAATGGCGGTTTTCATTACTGCAAAACCAATTTTTAAACGTGAAAATCCAGACGCTTGCATTACCACTAATTCACTACGGCTCGCTAAGTTACCAAGGGCGATCAGCGCACCTAATAAAGCCGCCATAGGGAAGAAAGTTTCAACATCTTTAGGAATGGTTAAAACGGTGAAAAGCCCTGCTTGCAACACATCATAAGTGCCTCGCCCCACATTGCGAAATTGTTCCACAAATTTAATGATGGCAGAAAGCCCCACCAAGGTGAGCAGAGTGGCAAAAATCGCACCTAAAATGGATTTTCCGATGTAACGGTCTAGTGTATTCATCATTCTTGTTATTCCTTAGGCACGTTTTTTGAGAAGGTGGTAACGAATTTTATACATAAACGCACTGTTCCAGCTGTTTAACACAATACCTAATACTAAAAAGGCAACATTGACGGCAGGCATTAAGATGCTCGCATCTAATTTGCCTGCAGCACCAGCAGATTTGAACGAACTTTGTAATAAAAAATAAATTAAGTAGAGCAAAAGTGCTGGTAAAATTTTGGCAAATCTTCCTTGACGCGGATTTACTCGGCTCAATGGCACAGCGATTAATGCCATAATCGGCACGGCGAGAATTAAGGTAATGCGCCAATGAAGTTCCGTTTTTCCCGCTGGCGTGGTGCTAGTTAGCAGTTGGTTTAACGGCAGGGTTTCCGCATCATCGCTATCATTTTCTGTGGCTTTATAACCTAAATAGGCTTGATATTGCTCAAAATCCGTAATCCGAAAATCGGGCAACATTGCGCTACCTTCAATGCGTTGGCTATGGGTAAGATTTAAAACCTGATCACCATTTGGCAAAGCGGTGAGTTCACCTGAATCCGCCACAATCACAGAAGGTTTCTCATTTTTTTTATTTTGCATTTGGAAAACATAGACGCCTTGAATGGTATTATTTTGCACTTTATCAATAAACAGCACTAAATCACTGCTGTTTGCAGAAATAAATTGACCAGCAGCTAGCGCGCCCATTGTAGGATTAGCTTTGGCATCTTTAACAATTTGGCTTTGTTTTTGTAATGCCCAAGGGGAAAGCACTAAAGCATTATAACCCGCTAAGCCTGCGGTAGCGAAGGATAACAATAAGGCGACCTTAACCAGCAAGCGTTGCCCCACACCACAAGCACGCATTACGGTGATTTCACTTTCAGCATAAAGTCGTCCAAATGTAAGCAGAATGGCAATAAACAAGCATAATGGCAGCATCAATTGCGCCATTGTTGGCATTCCTAATCCAAGTAAGGAAAATACAAGATCGGCGGGTACTTTACCATTTGCTGCGGAACCTAACACTCGTACAAGTTGTTGGCAAAAAAAGATGAGGAGCAAAATGAAGAGGATCGCCGTTTGGCTTTTTAATACTTCTTTAGTTATATATCTGGTTAAAATCACAGCATTGCCTATATTATTTACTTGCAATTTTTATGAAAGTCATTTCAAATGGAATGGCATATAATACCGTATTTTTTAACATATAGCAGTAAAATTAGTGAGGAACAAATGAAATATACTGTAAAAAACACCGCACTTTCTGCGCTAACAGGGAATGTGATCGTTAGCGTATTTGAAGAAGGAAAACTTTCCCCCGCCGCACAGGCGCTTGATCAATTAAGCCAAGGGGCAATTAGCAAACTTATCAGCGCAGGCGATGTGAAAGGCAAGCAAGGCGAAGTGGTTACCTTGCGTTTACCTAATGCGAATTTAGAACGCGTCTTCGTGGTGGGCTGCGGCAAACAAGGGGAACTCAATGTTCGTCAATATAAGCAATTAATCAAAAGCGTTATCCAAGCAGTAAAAGCCACCAATGCGGCGCAGGTGTATAACTTTTTAACGGAAGTGCAAATCAACGAACGTGATCTTTATTGGAATGTGAGATTTGCCGTTGAAAGCATCGCAGAAAGTTTTTATCAATTCGATCAATTTAAAAGCAAAAAATCAAAGCAGAATACCGCTTTGCAAGAAATGGTGTTTGTCGTTGATTCAGCACAACAAGAACAAGCAGAAAAAGCGGTTCAACAAGGTCAAGCCATTGCACTTGGTGTACGTTGTGCGAAAGATGTAGCAAATTGCCCGCCAAATGTGTGTAATCCTGCGTATTTAGCCGAACAAGCGAAAAAACTCGCTGAAAAATCACCGCACTTTAAAGTGAGCGTGCTTGGTGAAAAAGAAATGGCTGAGCTTGGAATGAATGCCTACCTTGCGGTTTCACAAGGCAGCCAAAACGAAGCGCAACTTTCTATTATTGAATATCGCAATCACCCAAATCCGCAAGCAAAACCTATCGTGTTAGTGGGCAAAGGCTTAACCTTTGACGCAGGTGGTATTTCCTTAAAACCAGCGGATAGTATGGACGAAATGAAATACGATATGGGCGGCGCGGCTTCGGTTTATGGTGTAATGAATGCCTTGGCAGAATTACAACTGCCGCTAAATGTGATTGGCGTGCTAGCGGGTTGTGAAAACTTGCCAGACGGCAATGCCTATCGCCCAGGAGATATTTTAACCACAATGAGCGGCTTAACCGTAGAAGTGCTGAATACCGATGCGGAAGGGCGTTTAGTGCTGTGCGATACGCTCACTTATGTAGAACGCTTTGAACCTGAGCTAGTGATCGATGTTGCCACCCTAACAGGGGCTTGCGTAGTGGCACTCGGACAACACAACAGTGGTTTAATGTCGCCAAATGATCGCCTTGCAGAACAGCTACTCAATGCCGCACAACAAAGCGCGGATAAAGCTTGGCGTTTACCATTAAGCGAAGAATACCAAGAACAGCTTAAATCTCCATTTGCCGATCTGGCCAACATCGGCGGCCGCTGGGGCGGCGCAATCACCGCAGGCGAGTTTTTATCCAACTTTACCAAAAACTACACTTGGGCACACTTAGACATTGCCGGCACCGCCTGGCTACAAGGTGCCAACAAAGGCGCAACCGGACGCCCTGTGAATTTACTCACGCAGTTTTTGATCGATCAAGTAAAATAAGCATAAAAAAATCCCTCAATTATTTGAGGGATTTTTCTTTTGAACACTACTCCACTTCAATCAAAAATGCTTGATCTTGATCCCTGAGTTCCCCGATCTCAAATAATTCCACACCTTCTTGCTGTGCTAGCGCTGTTACTTGCTCCACCGCTTCAGGTTTTACCGCAATAAGCAAACCGCCTGAGGTTTGTGGATCGCACAACACAGCTTTTTGTAGATCATTCATAGCAGAAATTTTGTGTCCGTAGCTTTCAAAATTTCGTCCTGTGCCACCAGGTACGCAACCTTTTTCAATATAGCGGATCACGCCGTCTAAGGTTTTGATTTTATCAAAATACACTTTTGCCTTGAGCTGAGAACCCTCGCAAATCTCACTTAAATGCCCAAGCAAGCCAAAGCCAGTTACATCCGTCATTGCGGTGATGCCGTCTAGCTCCGCAAATTTTTCGCCAATTTTGTTCATTTGGCACATTGTTGCGGTGGCAAGGCCTTTGTGTTCAGGCTTGAGTTTGCCTTTTTTCTCCGCCGTAGTTAACACGCCAATGCCAAGCGGTTTGGTAAGATAAAGTTTGCAGCCAGCTTGCGCGGAAGCATTCTTTTTCACTTTGTCGGTAGAAATCACGCCTGTTACGGCTAAGCCAAAAATCGGCTCAGGGGCATCAATGGAATGGCCCCCCGCTAAGGCGATGCCTGCTTGTTGGCACGCAAAACGCCCGCCGTCCACAATACGTTGCGCCACACTAGGTGGAAGTAATTTGATTGGGAAACCTAAAATCGCAATGGCCATAATGGGTTTACCGCCCATTGCGAAAATATCACTAATGGCATTGGTGGCGGCAATACGCCCAAAATCAAAGGGATCATCTACGATCGGCATAAAGAAATCTGTGGTGCTGATGATGCCAACCCCATTGCCAATATCATAAACCGCCGCGTCATCTTTGGTTTCATTGCCCACCAATAAATTGGGATCAACAAACTTTTCCATTTCGGAATGCAAAATCGTTTCCAACACTTTCGGCGAAATTTTACAACCGCACCCAGCGCCGTGGCTATATTGCGTTAGACGAATGGTTTCTGCCACGGTTTGATCTAGGGCATTTTGTACATCGGTGAGATTGGTTTGTTTTGATTTAGTTTCTTTCAACATAGCTTCCTCGCTTTACCATCAACTGATGAGTGAATGTTTTCATTATACGCTGATTTTAGGGGTTGTTGATCATTCATTTTACATTTGAGCTAGAGCCTATTTTTTATGAGAATAAAGTGAATGTAGTGAAATTTAGTTATGCTAAATGAGCCATTCTCAGTCTAGTTATTACGAAAGATAGCCCTAGCTCAAATGTAAAATGAATGATTAACTCCCCCTAAGTGCGGTGATTTTTTGTGAAATTTTTACTAGAATAACGGATTATTATTTTTCCTTTTTCTGCCGATAAACAGACGAAAATGAATAGACGAAAACGCCCCACACTACAAATGATCGCCGATCATCTTGGCTTAACCAAAATGACCATTAGCCGTTATTTACGCAATCCTGATTCCGTTGCGCCAGAAACGCAGCACAAAATCGCTGCCGCAATTGAACAATTTGGCTATATTCCTAATCGAGCGCCTGATATTTTATCTAACGCCAAAAGTTTAGCCATTGGTGTGTTATTGCCCTCTCTCACTAATCAAGTGTTCGCGGAAGTGTTGAAAGGTATTGAATTAATTACCGATAAAGCAGGCTATCAAACGATGGTGGCGCACTATGGATATAGCGTAGCAAAAGAAGAACAACGCATTGAAAGCCTGCTTTCTTATAATGTGGATGGCTTAATTTTATCGGAAAATCACCATAGCCCACGCACCTTAAAAATGCTTGAAATCGCCAATATTCCTGTGATTGAAATTATGGACAGCAGTGAAATGGGTATTCAGCAAGTGGTGGGCTTTGATAATGTGGCGGCGGCGCAATCTATGGTGGAAACAATGATTCATTACGGGCATAAAAATATCCTTTATTTCACCGCGCGAATGGACAAGCGTACCAAGCTGAAAATGCAAGGCTATGAAAATGCAATGAAAAAACACGGCTTAACACCACATAGCCTGATTACCTCTGAACCTTCTTCTTTCACTCTAGGAGCAAATTTACTACGCCAAGCCCTGAGCGAATACCCCGAAACCAACGGCATTTTTTGCACCAATGATGACTTAGCTATTGGTGCGTTGTTTGAATGTCAGCGTTTGGGGATCAAGATTCCGCAAGATATAGGCATTGCAGGTTTCCACGGTCACGATGTGGGGCAATCAATGACACCACAACTTGCCACCGTGATCACGCCAAGATTAGAAATTGGCAAAATTGCAGCACAAGAATTGCTCAATCGCTTACAAGGTATCCCAATGAAAAGCCACATTATCAATTTGGGTTATGAAATTCATTTGGGGCAAAGTGTTAAGCCTTAATCACTATTCTTAATCGTTATTCCACGCCATTAAAAAAGGCATCCCAAGATGCCCTTTCTTTTTTAATCGCTAACTAAAATCAGCCATTCACAAATTTTTCGCCAAGTTCAATATCTGCACGCAAGGTTGGTAACATATCTTCTAAGGCTTTTTGCTCGAAAGCGCTTAATTCGCCAATTGGCAGGATTTCCTCTACCCCATCTTTACCTAAACGAACAGGCTGCGCGAAGAAACGTGCGTATTTGCCATCACCTTCTACATAGCTACATTCCACCACAGTTTGACCACTCAAGCCTTTCACTAAAGAGCGGGCAAAACGTGCTGCGGCTTGTGCCATAGAAAGGGTTGCTGAACCACCGCCGGCTTTGGCTTCCACCACTTCCGTACCTGCGTTTTGGATACGTTTGGTAAGCGGTGCGATTTCTTCCTCTTTCCATTGTGCATATTGCACTTGAGAGAGTAAAGGTAAAATAGTTACGCCTGAATGCCCACCAATCACTGGCACAGCGGTGCGTGAAACATCAAGATCTTTTAATTCAGCAACAAAGGTTTCTGAACGGATCACATCTAATGTTGTTACACCAAATAGTTTGCGTTTGTCATACACACCGGCTTTTTTCAGCACTTCTGCGGCAATGGCAACAGTGGTATTGACAGGATTGGTGATGATACCAATACAGGCTTTCGGACAAACTTGCGCCACTTTTTCAACAAGATTACGCACAATACCCGCATTAATATTAAATAAATCAGAACGATCCATACCTGGTTTACGCGCTACACCTGCTGAAATTAACACCACATCCGCGCCTTGTAACGCAGGTGTTGGATCTTCACCAGAAAATCCCCGCACTTTAACCGCGGTTGGAATATGGCTAACGTCCACCGCAACACCTGGGGTAACTGGGGCAATATCATAAAGAGATAATTCTGAACCAGCGGGCAGCTGTAACTTTAACAATAATGCTAATGCTTGACCAATTCCGCCTGCGGCACCTAAAACTGCAACTTTCATTTAATACTCCTCTTTTTGGTTATAAATCAAGTTAATTGGATTTTAGACTTATCCCATAGCAAATTCAAACAGAGAAATTCAATAGTGAGATCTAATTCAAATTTTTAAAAAATTTATTTTAAAATTGTTGCATTTCCTTTCTATTATGGCTTTTAAAACTTGCTAAAAATTGAATTTTTATGCAAAATCCTTGCAGATATTCGCAACATAACCAAACATTATGAGTACAGACAAAAACGATAATTTAATCTCTGCGTTTAAAACCTTGTTAGAACAAGAGCGTTTTGGCTCGCAAGGGGAAATTGTAAACGCCTTGCAACAGCTCGGTTTTAGCAATATTAATCAATCTAAAGTTTCCCGAATGCTAACTAAATTTGGCGCAGTTCGCACTCGCAATAGCCGAATGGAAATGGTCTATTGTTTACCAGCGGAATTAAGTGTGCCTACCTCTAGTAGCCCATTAAAAAATTTAGTGTTAGACATCGATCACAACGATTTTTTAATCGTAGTAAAAACTAGCCCTGGCGCAGCACAACTTATCGCGCGCTTATTAGATTCTGTAGGCAAAGCAGACGGTATTCTTGGCACGATCGCAGGGGACGACACCATTTTTATCACTCCAACCTCAGGCACCGCAATTTTAGACTTAATGCAACGTGTGCAAGAATTATTTGAAACTAGCCTATAATGAATATTCTACTCACTGGAGGCACAGGGCTGATTGGTTCAGCCTTAATCCCACAACTTCTCGCCAAACAATATCGCATTTGCCTTTTAACGCGCAACATTCAGCCTGAGCGTTTTCCAACCGAAATACAACAAATTGACAATCTTGCCCCATTGAAAAATCTCAATGCCTTTGATGCGGTGATTAATTTAGCTGGCGAACCGATTTTCGCGCATCGCTGGACAACTAAACAAAAAGCCAAACTTTTTGCTAGCCGAGTAAATTTAACGCAAAATTTGACCGCACTTATTAATCAAAGTGAGAACCCACCGCACACCTTTATCTCAGGATCAGCCACGGGTTTCTATGGTGATCACCAAGATCATTGGATTGATGAAAGCACTCCCGCTGGCACAGCATTTCCCGCACAACTTTGCCAACAGTGGGAAGCTGCGGCAATGCAAGCCAATACCCGCGTTTGCTTATTGCGCACCGCAATGGTACTAAGTCCAAATGGCGGTGCATTAAGTAAAATCTTGCCGTTATATCGTTTAGGATTAGGGGGAAAACTCGGCAGTGGTAAACAATATTGGGCTTGGATTAGCTTGCAAGATATGATCGCAGGGATTTTATTTTTATTGGAAAACCCACAATGCGAAGGGACGTTCAATCTTGCAGCCCCAGAGCCCATCACCAATCAAGATTTTAACCAACAGTTAGGCGATTTCCTCAAGCGCCCCCATTTCGCCAGTGTACCAGCTTTTGTATTACGTTGGGTTTTAGGTGATCGCTCACAATTATTATTAGACAGCCAACGCATTAAACCAGCGCGCCTCATTGAAGCGGGATTTGAATTTCAAGTGGAAAGTTTTTCGGCGTTTTTAGAAAAAAATTTAAGAAGATAAAAGGGGATATTTTCGGCGAGAATGAATAACCGTAATAATCTCAACACGATCGTCATATTCACGATAGACAATACGGTAATGGCGGCAAAAAACTTGTCTTCGCCCATTTCCAATTTGTTTTCCGCTTTTGGGAATGCGTGAAAGCTGCTCAAAGGTACGGAAAAATTCTGTTTGTAATTTTTTTACACTTTTTACTGATCCCGTGTAATCAGCTACACTATCAAAAATCTCCTGCATATTTGACATTGCAGAAGGAGAAATCCGCATAGGCTTAACTGGCATACTCCAAAAGCTCCTCGCGTTCTAACATTTCTAATTCTAACGCTTTGCGTTTTAGCAATTCATCAGTATGTTTTTTCCATTCTTCAAGGCTCATATATTCACCGCGCGCCAAAGCAGCCTCGCCCTCGGCAATGCGCTCTGCCAAAAACTCATCATAACCTGCTTCTTTTAACATTTTCTTTTCCTCTATTGAATAGATAAAATACAATGTAAGCCTACGCCATAATCATTGTAAATTCAACATCTACCTAAAATTTTCTATTGTTATCCCAGCCAGAAACTAGGATAATAGCAAGCTAGATTTTTTCTGACAACTTGGCTTTCAAGCATATAAAAATCATAACAAGGTAACGAAAGCAAGGGTAATAAACTGATGACTGACTATATTTTATTAATTATTAGCACCGCACTTATCAATAACTTTGTCCTAGTGAAATTCCTAGGGCTTTGTCCTTTTATGGGGGTATCGAAAAAAATCGAAACCGCCATTGGAATGGGGTTTGCCACAATGTTTGTGCTAACCGTTGCTTCCCTTTGTTCCTATTTGATTGATCGCTATTTGCTCACGCCATTTAATGGCAATTTTTTACGCACCTTGGTGTTTATTTTAGTGATCGCCGTGGTGGTGCAATTTACCGAAATGGTGATTCATAAAACCAGCCCAACCCTTTATCGTTTACTCGGGGTATTTTTGCCACTGATTACCACCAACTGTGCAGTGTTAGGCGTGGCGTTATTAAATGTGAACTTAGCCCATAATTTAACCCAATCTGTGGTTTATGGTTTTGGTGCATCCCTTGGTTTTTCCCTTGTTTTAGTGCTATTTGCTGCCCTGCGTGAACGCCTTGCTGCCGCGGATGTGCCAATGCCGTTCCGTGGTGCATCTATTGCCTTAATCACCGCAGGATTAATGTCCCTTGCCTTTATGGGTTTTGCTGGCATAGTGAGAGTGTAAAATGACAACCTTATATTATGTTCTTCTCGCTATTAGCGTACTTGCTTTGATTTTTGGTGCGATTTTAGGCTTAGCGTCCATCAAACTAAAAGTACAAGCCGATCCTATCGTAGAAAAAATTGATGCCCTACTGCCGCAAAGCCAATGCGGACAATGCGGTTACCCCGGCTGTAAGCCTTATGCCGAAGCCATTGCACAAGGCGATGTAATTACCAAATGCGTTCCTGGTGGTCAGCCATTAGTGGTGAAAATTGCCGATTTATTAGGCGTGGACGTGCCTGCAACGGATTTTGATGAAGAAGATAATGCGCCAAAAGTGGCATTTATTCACGAAGATATGTGTATTGGTTGCACCAAATGTATTCAGGCCTGTCCTGTTGATGCCATTATTGGTACAAATAAAGCAATGCACACGGTGATTCCTGATCTTTGCACAGGCTGCGAACTCTGCGTTGCCCCTTGCCCAACGGATTGCATTTCAATGATAAAAATAGAACAAGACATTGATCATTGGGATTGGAAATTCGATCCCAGCTTAACCATTCCCGTGGTAGAGATTACTGCAAGTAGCGCGAATAATCAGGGAGCGGAAAAATAATGGCTGATGTATTAACCAATTTTAATTCCGGTAAATTATGGGATTTCTCTGGTGGCATTCATCCGCCTGAAATGAAATCTCAATCAAATCACACACCTATTCGCCCAGCGGATCTGGTGGATACCTACTATGTTCCGGTTAAACAGCACGCTGGTAATGCTGGAAATCTGCTAGTGAACGTTGGGGATAAAGTGCTAAAAGGTCAGCCATTAACGCAGGGGGAAGGCTTACGCAATCTGCCTGTCCACGCCCCGACTTCAGGCGTTATCACAGCAATTGCGCCTTATATTGCCGCCCACCCTTCTGGTTTACCTGAACTAACCATTCAAATTCAGGCAGACGGTAAAGATGAATGGCGTAAACAGCACCCAATTGAAGATTTCCTGAGCCAAACGCCAGAACAGCTTATCGAAAAAATTTATCACGCTGGAATTGCAGGCTTAGGCGGTGCGGTATTCCCAACAGCGGCTAAAATTCAATCGGCAGAAAATAAAGTGAAACTGCTGATTATCAATGGTGCAGAATGTGAACCTTACATCACCTGTGATGATCGCTTAATGCAAGATCGTCCGAAAGAGATCATCGAAGGAATACGCATCTTACGCTATATTTTACGCCCTGAAAAAGTGGTTATTGCCATTGAGGACAACAAACCCAAGGCGGTGAAAGCCCTTAAACACGCTTTAAAAGGGGCAAATGACATTGAAATTCGCGTAATTCCCACCAAATATCCTTCAGGTGCAGCAAAACAGCTTATCCAAGTGCTAACAGGCATTGAAGTGCCGAGCGGTCAGCGCTCTTCCAGCATTGGCGTGCTAATGCACAATGTCGGCACGGCGTTTGCGATCAAAAGAGCGGTGATCAATGATGAACCGTTAATTGAACGCGTGGTTACACTAACAGGCGATAAAATCCCACACAAAGGCAATCTTTTGGTTCGCTTAGGTACACCGATTTCCGCCCTATTGCAACAAGTGGGCTATCAATATGACGCACGTTTCCCAGTGTTTATGGGCGGGCCAATGATGGGCTTTATTTTGCCCAATCTCAACGCGCCTGTAACCAAAGTCACTAACTGTTTGCTCGCGCCTGATCATTTTGAATATGCCGAACCCGAGCCAGAGCAAGCCTGTATCCGCTGCTCTGCTTGCTCAGACGCTTGCCCTGTGCATTTAATGCCGCAGCAACTATATTGGTTCGCGCGCAGTGAAGATCACCAAAAATCGGAACAATATGCCCTGCAAGATTGCATTGAATGTGGCTTGTGCGCTTATGTTTGCCCGAGCCACATTCCGCTTATTCAATATTTCCGTCAAGAAAAAGCGAAAATTTGGGAAATCAAAGAACAAGCACAAAAATCCCACGAAGCGAAATTACGTTTCGAGGCACGCCAAGCGCGTTTAGAAAAAGAAGAACAAGCCCGCAAAGCGCGTACCCAACGTGCTGCTGAAGCTCGCCGTGAAGAAATCGCAAAACAGAAAGGCGTTGATCCTGTTCAAGCCGCATTAGAACGTTTAAAAGCGAAAAAACAAAGCGACAGCGAAAGCCCAAATGTGAAAACCTTTGTGGACGAAAAAGGCCAGCTACAACCAGATAATTCCGATATTATGGCGCAACGCAAAGCGCGCCGCTTAGCTCGCCAACAAGCTGAACAAGAGAATGTGGCGTCCACTGATCAATCGCAAGAAAATTTAGCGCAAAATACTGGGGAAAATCGCACCGCACTTGATGCAAATTCCGATCCTAAGAAAGCTGCGATCGCAGCCGCACTTGCACGAGCGAAAGCTAAAAAGCAAGCTCAGAACGACACGGTTCAATCTGCAAGTTCCACAGAGAACAGTGTGGAAAATCAAGGTTTAACTGAACAAATGCAAAGCCAAAGTGCGGCTGGAAAAACAAAAGAAAAAACACCAGAAAACTCCACCACACTTGATCCGAAAAAAGCCGCTATCGCTGCAGCCATTGCACGAGCGAAAGCGAAGAAACAAGCACAGAACGGCACGGAGCAATCTACAAACTCAGCAGAGAACATTGTGGAAAATCAAGGTTTAGCCGAACAAGCAGAAACCCAAAGCGCGGCTGAAAAAACAAAAGAAAAAACGCAAGAAAATACCACCGCGCTTGACCCGAAAAAAGCGGCTATNGCTGCAGCAATTGCTCGAGCAAAAGCGAAGAAACAAGCGCAGAACAGCACAGTTCAATCTGCAGGCTCAACAGAGAAAAATGTGGAAAATCAAGGTATAGCTGAACAAGTGGAAACCCAAAGTGCGGCTGAAAAAACAAAAGAAAAAACGCAAGAAAATTCCACCGCACTTGATCCGAAAAAAGCGGCTATCGCTGCTGCCATTGCACGAGCGAAAGCGAAGAAACAAGCAAAAGAAAATCGATCCCAAGAAAAAGAATAAGGTTTAGCAATGTTTAAAATGATGAGTTCGCCACACACCCACTCGGGCAAATTGACTGCTCGTATTATGCTGTGGGTTGCGTTGGCAATGTTGCCTGCATTGGGCGCACAAGTTTATTATTTTGGTTTTGGTGTGTTAATTCAAAGCCTGCTCGCCATTACCCTTGCGTTAGTGTTGGAATTTATGGTTACGCGCTTACGCAAAAAGCCAAACCTGTTTTATATCAGTGATTTCAGCGTGGTGCTAACGGCATTAATGCTCGCGATGGCAATCCCACCTTACGCACCTTATTGGGTGATTTTAATCGGGACATTCTGTGCGGTCATTTTAGGTAAGCACGTTTACGGTGGCTTGGGACAAAATCTGTTTAACCCTGCAATGGTGGGTTATGTAGTGTTGCTCATTTCTTTCCCTGTGCAAATGACCGCTTGGTTGCCGCCCGTGGCGTTATTAAATGAGCCGCCTAGCTTGCAAGATGCTTATCAGCTGATTTTCCACGGCATTACTACGGACGGCTTCAGCCTGCATCAATTAGCCAATTCCATTGATGGGATTACCCAAGCCACGCCATTGGATTCCGTCAAAACCGCAAGCAAAATTAATATGGCGATAAGCGAAATTAATCAATCTCCTATTTTTGTGGAAGTGATGCCTTTTGAGAGTGAACTCAATCTTGGTTTAGGCTGGGCACAAATCAATCTTTTCTTTTTACTTGGCGGTGTTTTCCTAATTTGGAAGAAAATTATTCATTGGCAAATTCCTACTGCTTTTTTAGCCATAATGTTACTGGTAAACGGTATTCACTGGCTTACTTCTTCTTATGCACCAAGTCCTTTATGGCATTGGTTTAGTGGGGCAACAATGTTCGGCGCATTTTTTATTGCCACTGACCCTGTCACATCTTCAATCACGCCAAAAGGAAAACTGATTTTCGGTGCGATTGTGGGCTTGCTTGTGTGCCTAATTCGCTTTAATGGCAACTACCCTGATGGCGTGGCATTTGCTGTGTTACTGGCAAATATTTGTGTGCCACTGATTGATCACTACACTCGCCCGCGCGTGGCTGGATACAAAAGGAAATAAGCAATGCAAACGGTAAAAATTAGCACCCGTTATGGCGTGATCTTGGGCATTATTGCGTTAATTTGCACCGCACTTTCTACCGCTGTGTATTTCTTAACGAAAGCCCCTATTGAGCAAGCCATCGCCAAACAACAAGCAGAATTGCTTGCACAAATTATTCCACCGCAAAGTTACGATAACGATTTGCTCTCCAGTTGCTCACAGCCTGATTTCGCTGAAGCCAAAACCTTACGCATTGAGAAAATTTGTATCGCAGAGAAAAATCATCAGCCTGTGGCTTATGCTTATGAAACCATTGCGCCAGATGGCTATTCAGGTAATATTCGCTTTCTGGTAGGGATTACACCACAGGGTAAAGTGCTAGGTTTGCGTGTGCTTGAACACAAAGAAACTCCAGGCTTAGGTGATAAAATTGAACTGCGTATTTCTGATTGGGTGCTGAGCTTTAATCAACAAAAAATCAGTGCCGATAATCTCAATGATTGGGCGGTAAAAAAAGATGGCGGTAAATTCGATCAATTTACTGGCGCAACCATTACACCGCGCGCCATCGTCAATCAAACCAAGCGTTCAGCCTTGCCATTATTGCAACAAATGAATAATAACGCGGTGAAACAGGAGCAAAACTAATGCAAGAAAATCACGAAAAAAACCACCGCACTTTAGAGCATACATCAGAAAACGAAATGGGTTTGGCTTCCATTGAACCACAACAACCGCAACAAAGCGTGCCGACTGGGCTAAAAAGCCAATGGAGCGAATTATTTAAGCAAGGTTTTTGGCATAATAACCCCGCTCTTGTGCAACTGTTGGGGCTTTGCCCGCTACTTGCGGTGTCTAGCTCGGCAACCAACGCCCTTGGTTTAGGCATTGCCACCATTGCGGTATTAATCTGTACCAATGTGGTGGTTTCGTTGTTCCGCAAGCATATTCCGCACGCCATTCGTATTCCTATTTATGTGATGATTATCGCCACCACGGTAACCATTGTGCAACTGATTATGAATGCCTACACTTATACGCTTTATCAATCCTTAGGGATCTTCATTCCGTTGATTGTAACAAACTGTATTGTCATTGGCCGCGCGGAAGCCTTTGCATCAAAAAATGGCGTGCTGCTTTCGCTCTTTGATGGCTTTGCAATGGGCGTGGGAATGGCGTTCAGCTTGTTTGTGCTAGGTGCAATTCGTGAAGTGTTAGGCACAGGTAAACTGTTTATGGGAATGGAAAACCTGCTCGGCAACTGGGCAACAGCGTTACATTTAAACCTTTTTGAGCTAAACAGTAGCTTTTTGCTCGCTATTCTTCCCCCAGGAGCATTCCTTGGTTTAGGTTTAATGTTGGCAGTAAAAAACTTAATCGATAACCAAAAACCATAAATCACAATGAATAAACAAAAACGTATTGAAATTTTAACGCGACTGCGGGATCAAAATCCCCACCCCACCACTGAATTACATTATAATTCGCCCTTTGAATTATTAATTGCGGTGATTTTATCGGCACAAGCCACTGATAAAGGGGTGAATAAAGCCACGGCTAAACTCTTCCCTGTGGCGAACACCCCACAAGCGATTTTAGAACTTGGGTTAGATGGCTTAAAGAGCTATATCAAAACCATTGGACTATTTAATAGTAAAGCCGAAAATATTATTAAAACCTGCCGTGATCTGATCGAAAAACACAATGGCGAAATTCCCCAAACCCGTGAAGAACTTGAAGCCTTAGCTGGAGTTGGGCGTAAAACCGCGAATGTGGTGTTAAATACCGCCTTTGGTCAGCCGACTATTGCGGTGGATACGCATATTTTCCGCGTCTGCAATCGCACCAACTTTGCCCCTGGTAAAACCGTGTTGCAAGTAGAAGAAAAATTACTCAAGGTTGTGCCGGTAGAATTTAAAGTGGACGTGCATCATTGGCTGATTTTGCACGGACGTTACACCTGCATTGCGCGCAAGCCACGTTGCGGTTCTTGTATTATTGAAGATCTTTGTGAATACAAAGACAAAACTGAAAATTAAGGTAGTTTATGACAACAAAAAAATCTGAACGACAAACTTGGTCAAGCCGATTAACCTATATTATGACTGTCGCTGGCGCAACCGTAGGGTTTGGTGCAACTTGGCGTTTCCCTTATTTAGTGGGTGAAAACGGTGGCGGTGCATACGTTTTATTATTCTGCATTGCGATGATCGTCATCGGTATTCCAATGATCTTAGTGGAAAACGTGATTGGTCGCCGCTTGCGTGTGAATTCCATTGATGCCTTTGAAGATAAACTCACCGCCAAACCCCATTCAAAATATTGGAAAATCATTGGTTATATGGGCTTGCTCGGTGCCTTCGGCATTATGGCTTACTATATGGTGCTTGGCGGCTGGGTGATGAATTATATTATCAGCCTGATTTCTGGCAGCCTAGATATTTCTAGCACCATCAGCAAAGACTATGCCAAAACTTTCTATGAACAAAGCATTAGTAATAGCCCGCTCCAAATCGCACTTTACACCTTTATTTTTGTGGCCATCAACTATGTGATCTTAGCCAAAGGGATTATCGGTGGTATTGAGCGTTCGGTAAAATATTTAATGCCATTGCTGTTTGTGTTTTTAATTGGAATGGTGATCCGCAACATTACCTTACCCGGTGCGGCGGAAGGGATTATTTATTATCTCAAACCTGATTTTTCTAAAATTACACCGCAGTTATTTATTATGGTGCTAGGTCAAGTTTTCTTTGCTCTGAGTTTAGGTTTTGGCGTGCTAATCACTCTTTCAAGCTATCTGAGCAAGGAAGAAAACCTAGTGCAAACCGCTGTAATCACTGGGTTTACCAATACCGTTATTGCGGTTTTAGCGGGCTTTATGATTTTTCCGTCTTTATTCAGCTTTGGCATTGAACCGAACGCAGGCCCAACACTGGTTTTCCAAAGTTTGCCAATTGTGTTCTCGCATATGTGGGCAGGGCGAATTTTCGCCATTATCTTCTTTAGTTTATTATTGATCGCCGCGCTAACCACTTCTATTACTATTTATGAAGTGATTATCACCGCACTTCAAGAAAAGCTCAGAATGCGCCGTGGAAAAGCCATTGCCTTAACCCTTGGTGGCATTTTCTTGCTCGGTAATATTCCTTCTATTTTGAGCGATAACTTACTGAAAGATTACACTTTCTTCGGCAAAAGCATTTTCGATGCTTTCGATTATGTGAGCGGAAATATTCTCTTTTTACTCACCGCACTTGGCTGCGCCATTTTCGTGGGCTTTGTGCTTAAAGACGAAGCGAAAAAAGAACTTTCCAGCAAACCAAATTCCACTTTCACAAAAATTTGGTTTAATTATGTGAAATATGTCGTGCCATTGATTATTTTGGTGATTTTTGTGAGTAATTTAATTTAACCTGTTTTCCTATAAAAATAAGGAGCTGATTTTTTTCAGCCCCTTATTTTTTCACTATGTGCTAAATTAATGGCTTTCTAATCCATTGCGAATTAGCGTTTCAAACGCATCATAAGCCACCAAAAAGGCATCGTGGCCGTAATCGGAAGGGAATTCGTGATAGCTCAAATCAACGCCAGCTTGTTCAAGCATTGCTTTACTTTTTCTCACGTCCACGGCTTTGAAAAGCTGATCATTAGTCACCCCAATTAAAGTATAACGTGCCTTAATACGCGACAATGCCTGCTCTGTACTTTCATAACCCAACGCAGGATCATACAAATCCAATGCGCGTAACAAATGCAAATAGCTGTTGGCATCAAAACGATCGAGAAACTTTTGCCCTTGATAACTGAGATAGGATTCCACTTGAAAATAATCGCCCCAATACTGCCCTTCTACTTTCGTGGCGCGTCCAAAGGCTTTGGTTAGTTGAATATCGGTGCGATAAGTCAGCATTCCTAACATTCGCGCAATTGCCAGCCCTTGCGAGGGCGGTTCACCGTCATAATAATCGCCATGATTAAAATGAGGATCGGTGATAATGGCTTGGCGCATCACGTGATTAAACCCGATGGCTTCTGCACTAAAATAAAGAGAAGAGCAAAGATTGACGATATTATCCATAAAATCAGGATAATCAATCGCCCATTGAGTGGCTTGCATTCCGCCGAACGAACCACCAACAATACCTTTTAAATGGGGAATTTTAAGATAATCGAGCAGCACTTTCTGCACCTTGACAATATCCTGCACAAGGATATGCGGAAACTGGCTGCCGTAAGGCTTTTGTGTCTGTGGATTGATTGACGCAGGCCCTGTTGTGCCTTTGCAGCCACCTAGCACGTTAGAGCAAATGAAGAAATATTTTGACGTATCTAACGCCAAGCCCTCCCCCATAAAATTTTGCCACCAACCAGCTTGATTAGGATCATCATTATAGGGTTCAGCATCGCCGGTTAAGGCGTGACAAATCAGTACCGCATTGCTTTTATCCGCATTCAATTTGCCATAGGTTTGGTAGGCAACATCAATATGCCCAAGTTCCCCACCTAAGGTAAGTTTGAGCGGTGTTTGTGTAAAGAGTGTTGCTGTTTGTACTGCCATTTCCTATCCATTACTTCATTGATGCGATCTTGCCAAGGTAGGCTACATAAACTACCCTTAGCCCTATACCTTGTCAAGAAATTTTAGACGTCTAAACTTCTAGACGTATTTTAGAATAAATTTACTTGAATTTACTAGTATTTTTTATTATTTTGATGCTCAAGATGTAAAAAAATATGAATTTTATGCTGAAATCCTTTTTCCGTTACCTTTTTTCTTTTCGGTGGTTTAACGCTCTGCTTCGAAAATTTCTACGGTATTGCCTATTCCTTATTTTTCTTTGCGGACTATTGCTTGTGCTTGTTGATCAAGCGATTGGCTTTTACGTTCGCCAAGGTATTTATACGGATATAAAAAAACTGCCCTATCGTCCTTATGGCTTAGTGCTAGGCACGTCAAAATATTTCAGCAAAAATACGCCAAATTTGTTCTATTCTTATCGACTATTAGCCGCGAATAACCTATTTAAAGAACGGAAAGTGGATTATTTATTGCTTAGCGGAGATAACCGCACGGTGGAATATAACGAACCGCGCACTATGTTCAAAGATTTGAAGAAAATGGGTGTGCCAGAAGAATTTATGTATTTGGACTATGCAGGGTTTCGTACCTTAGATTCCGTGATCCGCGCCGATCAAGTGTTTAAAGCTCATTCTATCACCATCATTACACAGCGTTTTCATTGTGAACGGGCTTTATTCATTGCCAAATATCATAATATTGACGCAATCTGCTTTGCGGCGGAATACCCTAGTGGCTATACCTTTGTGCGCTTCCGTGAGTTTTTTGCTCGTTTACAGGCAGTATTGGATCTTCTTGTTGAAAAAGAACCGCACTTTTTAGGCAAACCAGAACCACTACCACCACCGCCTTTCTCCGATTAACAATGATGAACTAAATCGCGCAATACCTTAGTTGGTTCTGGTAAGCTTTCTGATTTATGGTTAAGCCGTTCTAGCACTAAATCAAGCAATTTATCGGCAATTTTCTTGTGATCTTGCACCGCACATAGGGTTTTGTTGGCTAATAATTCTAACATTTCGTGATCCCCAAAAGTGGCAATCACTAATTGTTGTGGAATCCCTTTATTCTGCCTTAATAGCACTTGGAATATGCCCTGTAACAACGTCAAAGACGTAACAAACAAAGCATCTGGTAACGAATTTGTTACAAGCCATTGCTCAAAGGTGTACGCAGCAGAATCACGGTGAAATTGTTCACTATAAAGAAATTCTACCGAATTTTCTGACCGCTCTTTTAATGCCTCACGAAAGCCTAATTCACGCTCCTTGCTCGTTGGTAATTCAGGTAATGCACCAAAAAAGAGTACATTGTTAAAAGATTGCTGTTTAAACAAATCTTGTGCCAAACGATAAGCATCATTTCTATCATCAGAGAGCACATTGATCACATTATCGCCACTTATCTTACGGTCAAAACCAAAAACTGGCACTTCACTTTGCTGATAAAACAAATTGTCCGCTGGCAAGGAAGTTGAAACAATCAGCGCATCAATTTTGCGTTGGAAAAGGTGCTTGGCACAAGCCATCTCATTATTTGGATTATCATTAGAACAGGCAATCAGCAGTTGATAGCCTTTTTCGCGAAACTTTTGTTCAAGCTGATGAGTAATTCTTGCATAACTCATATTTTCAAAATCAGGAATAATCAACCCAATAGTATTGGTTTTTCCCGCTCTCAAGCCTGCTGCCATTGCGTTAGGTTTGAAATCATATTCCTTGATTAGCGATTGTACCTTTTCAATGGTTTTATCACTTACTCGATACTGTTTTGCTTTGCCATTTACCACATAACTTACTGTTGTTCTGGAAACCCCAGCAAGTTTAGCTAGCTCGTCTAATTTCACATTAACTCCTTTTAATATGCCATTTCAATTTTAAAGTGCGGTGAATTATAACACCAAATTTTCAGTCATTTTTATGCGGAAATTCTCGAAATTTGATCTATCTCGCAAAAAATCACCTCATCTGCTGAACATAAAAAAGACTGAATTTTTTCAATTCAGCCTTTTCTTTATAAAAATCAAATTAGCTGTTAGCACGGCGGCGGGTAATCACCGCATTTGAAAGTTGCTCCAGCACTAATTCGGAGTCTTCCCAACCGATGCAGGCATCAGTGATACTTTGTCCGTAAACTAATTCTTTGCCTTCTACTAGATCTTGTCTGCCTTCCACTAAATGGCTTTCGATCATTACGCCGAAGATTTGGTTTGAACCCTGTGCAATTTGCTGGCAAACATCTGCGCAAACCTCTAATTGTTTTTTGAATTGCTTATTGCTGTTTGCGTGGCTGAAATCCACCATAACGTGTGGAATTCGACCGCTCTTTTCAATGCTTTCGCAAACTTCATTGACATCTTTTGCGCTGTAATTTGGCCCGTTATCACCGCCGCGTAAAATAATGTGACAATCTGCATTTCCTTTAGTGGAAACGATAGCAGAATGGCCAAATTTGGTTACAGAAAGGAAATAATGCGGTGCTTCTGCCGCGCCAATGGCATCAAGGGCAATGCGTACACCACCATAGGTGGCATTTTTAAAGCCTACGGCACAAGATAAGCCTGAAGCTAATTCGCGGTGAACTTGCGATTCTGTGGTTCTTGCCCCAATTGCGCCCCAGCTCATAAAATCTGCCACATATTGCGGTGTGATCATATCCAAAAATTCGCCTGCGGTTGGCACTTCTAAGTTATTAATATCTAACAATAATTTTCGTGCGATGCGTAAACCATCATTGAGCGCATAGCTGTTATTTAGGTAAGGATCGTTGATTAGCCCTTTCCAACCTACGGTTGTACGCGGTTTTTCAAAATAAACACGCATAATAATTTCTAGGCTATCTTGATATTTTTCACGCATTGCTTTGATGCGTTGCGCATATTCCAAAGCCGATTTTGGATCGTGAATGGAACAAGGCCCAATCACGACAAGTAAACGATCATCTTTGCGATGAATAATATTGTGTGCTTGTTGGCGAGCTTTTTTTACGGTGTTGATCGCCACTTCGCTTGCTGGATATTTTTCAATTAACGCAATGGGTGGTAGCACCTGCTCTACTTTGCCAATTCGGGTGTCATCGTTAGCAATATAAATGTCATTTTTGCTTTTTGTCATACATCACTCTCTTACATCTTGGTTTGTATTTTATAATTACTTGCTTATCCGCATTGCGAATACTTAATTGTGTGTCAATGTAACATGCATTTTTGTACTAGTAAACTAGTTTAAAAACATTATTAATAAATTTTTAATGACTGCTTAAAACTTGCGCAGGTTGCAATTTTGCCGCGCGACTTGCTGGATATAAACTAGCGATCAAACTTAGCACTAAGGCCACCACAAAGACCACCGCAATATCTTGCCAATGAAGTTCACTCGGCAAAAAGTCCACGAAATACACGCCGTCTGAAAGCAGTTTTCTGCCAATTAAAAATTCAATGCCTTTAATTAATTGGGTGAGATTTAATGCCGTTACGCAGCCTAACAGCAGCCCGATGACACAGCCTTTCATTCCAGCTTGTAAGCCATACCAAATAAAAATTCGTTTAATAAAGCCATCATTTGCGCCAAGGGTACGCATAATAGCAATATCGCCTTGCTTGTCTTTCACCGCCATAATCAAGGTTGAAATAATATTAAAGCACGCCACGCCAATCACTAGCACCATTGCTAAATACATCACGGTACGAATAAGCTGAATATCGCGGTACATATAGCCAAATTTACTAATCCAATTTTGCGCGGACAAAAATTGTGGATACTGTTGCAAGGTTGGGTAATCCAATTGTTGCACAGCAAAAGGGTGCTGCACTTTGAGTTCAACACCTGTGGCTTCATCGGCGGAATAATCCAAGAATTGCTGCGCAGTTGCAAGGGGAATTAAGGCATAACTGTGATCGAGCTGGCCGTCAAGGCGCAGAATCCCTGTAATTTGCATACGCTCACGCATTGGCTGGGTAAAATTATTGGTGCCGTCTGATTGAGAAATCAACAATGTTACCCAATCCCCCTCTTGCACCGCTAATTCACGCGCAATGCCAGAGCCTAGGACTAACCCGCCTTCACGAGAGAAATTTTGCCAGCCATCGCCTAATACAAATTGTCCTAAGGCACTCACTTGATCTTGCTTGTCTGCTTCAATGCCTTTCACTTGCACCACTTTTAACTTCGTGCCATTTTCTACCAAAGCAGTAAAACTGACAAAAGGGGAACTCGCCAACACGCTAGGATCTTGTTTTAAAAGTGCGGTTAAATTTTGCCAATTTTTTATTGGCGTACTCTCGCCCTGTTCAGAATAAGCAGAGATTTCAACGTGTGGCACAACCGCTAAAATGCGTTTATTTAGCTCACGTTCAAAGCCGTTCATCGCACTTAGCCCCACGATCAACACCATTACACCAAGGGCAATGCCAAGGGTAGAAAACATTGAAATCAGTGAAACCAAACGATTTTTCTGCTTACCACGCTGATAACGCCAGCTAATAAAAAAGGGTGCGTTCATCTAGCTTTCTCCACGCAATACACCGTCTTGCATCACCATTCGGCGAGAAAGTTTCTCCGCCAACTGCAAATCGTGCGTGACCAATAAAAAGGCAATTCTTTGCTCTTGGTTTAATTTCAAAATAAGCTCAAAAATGCTTTCTGTGGTTTTGCGATCCAAATTCCCTGTGGGTTCATCAGCTAGCACTAAAGCAGGATTATTCACTAACGCACGAGCAATGGCGACACGCTGGCGCTCACCGCCAGACAACGCAGAAGGACGATGCTTAATGCGATGTGCTAAGCCCACCGCCTGCAACATTTTTTCGGCACGGTCTTGCGCTTCACTACGATTTTGCTTACCAATCAACATCGGCATCATCACGTTTTCTAGCGCGCTAAAATCTGCCATTAAATGATGAAATTGATAGACAAACCCCATATATTGATTGCGCAATTTCGCTAATTCATCAGCGCTTGCCTTTTGCAAAGATTGCCCTTTAATGAACACTTCACCGCTGGTTGGCTGATCTAAGCCACCTAGGGTATGCAATAAGGTACTTTTGCCCGAACCTGAACTGCCCACAATCGCCACCAATTCGCCTTCTTCCATTGAGAAAGTAACGTCTTTTAGCACTTGTGTTTGGTTTTCCCCTTCTTGGTAAACTTTGGTTAAATTTTGGCAGCTGAGTAAAATTTGCTTCTCTGTCATTCTTTTCTCGTTATTTTTCTGTTTCGCTTTATAGTAAAAAATTTCGTAAAAAAGCACCGCACTTTGTTACGCATTATTCATAGCGCAAGGCTTCTGCTGGCTCAATTTGTGCCGCGCGGTAAGCAGGATAAATCGTTGAACATAAAGAAAATAATAAGGATACCGCAACAATAATCACAATCTGTGAAAGATTTAATTCTGTCGGTAAACGAATATTTTCTGCACTAAACCACGCCATAATGGAATCTAAATTTAATGTGGTTAGCACGCCAAGCAGCGTGCCAATCAAGGTTCCACTAATGCCTACTAATAGCCCTTGCCAAATAAACAGGCTGCGCACTTGCGATTTATTCAGCCCTTGGGTTTGCAAAATGGCAATTTCCCCTTGCTTATCCACCACCATTAAGCTGAGCGATGTGATAATATTTGAAATGGCAACCACAATAATCAAGCTAATCAACAAGCCCATCATATTTTTTTCCATTTTTACCGCTTGGAAAAACTCCCCTTTTTGACTACGCCAATCGGTTATCTGCCATTCATCTGCACTGAAATAGTTAGGAAGTTCGGTAATATCAAAAGGATCGCGTAAAAATAAGCGATAACCTTGCATTTGCTGTGGGCCAATACGCATCAATCTGCCAATATCGGAAAGATTGGCAAACACGGCGTTGCTGTCATTTTGCCCTGAAGCAAAATAAATATCGCTAATGGTAAATAAGCGTTGCACAGGCACACGACCAAAGGGCGTATATTGGCTGTTTTCCGTGATCATTAAACGGACTTTATCGCCAATTTGTAAATGTAATTTTTGCGCTAATTGCGATCCCATTACCAATTTAAATTCGCCTGCGGGTAATAATTGCTCAAAAGATTGGGGTTGAAAATGGCTCAGTAAAGAATCATCAGAAAAATGTTGAATACCTATCACTTGCCCAGCACTCACGCCTTGTGGTGCTTGTAAAATCACATTCGTGGTGTTAATCGGAATGGCGCGCTGCACAAAAGCTGGCATTGTCGGTGTTGGCGCTTCACGGGATAAATGACCTGACTTTGGCATAATTATGGCGTGGGGAATGGTGGAAAGCACTTGCTTCTTCTGTTGATTTTCCAAACCATTCATTACCGAAAGCACGATGATTAACGCCATAATACCCAGCACAATCCCCATCATTGCAAGGTTGGTAACTAATCGCCCAAAACGATCCGCACTTTTCGCTCGCCAATAACGCAGGGCAATAAATAAAGAAATCGGTAAATTCATCATTATTATTTAAGGGTTGAAATAACAAATTTCCCCTGCATAACAGGGGAAATTTCGTTCGATAATAAATTTATTTGCCCGTTGCGACAAATTCTTCCATATTTTGTGTTACTTTTTTCACCAAAATTTCCACCGCACCATCAGATGCCCAAGCAATGTGTGGGGTGATGATTAAATTTGGTAAACGCGTTGCCGCTTGGATAAGTGGGTTATCTTTCTCAGGCGGCTCTTTCACTAACACATCTAAAGCCGCGGCTGCGATTGTGCCATTTTCTAACGCTTCTGCTAAGGCTTTTTCATCTACTAAAGGCCCGCGCCCTGTGTTGATTAAATATGCCGTTGGCTTCATTAATTTTAATGTTTCGGCGTTGATCAAATTGGTGGTTTCAGGTGTTAAAGGGCAATGTAGGGTAACAATGTCCGCTTCTTGCAACACTTGCTCAAAAGGTAAATAGCCCTCACGCACTGTTGTCGCCCCTTTGCGTTCTGCATAAATCACCTTCATTCCTAGCGCTTCAGCTAAACGGCCAATTTCTTTACCAAGATTGCCTTTACCCACAACACCTAAGGTTGAACCTTTCACATCGGTGATCGGGTAATCAAAATAACAGAACTGTTTGCTATCCGCCCATTTGGCGCTGAGCTGATCTTTATACCAGTTCATTAAACTGTGTTTTAAAGCAAAAATTAACCCTAAAACGTGTTCAGGCACGGTAACAGAAGAATAGCCCGTCACATTTTTCACTGCGATGCCTAACTCTTTCGCCGCCTCTAAATCCACATTATTTGTTCCTGTGGCGGTAATTGCGATCAATTTTAAGTTCGGGAGCTGTTTCATTGTTTCACGATCAAACACGACTTTGCTCGTAATCACAATATCCGCATCTTTCGCGCGCTCAATGGTTTGTTCAGGCGAAGTATGCTCATATTCCACCCATTGATGCTCAAAGTTAGGGCGTGGAATAGGAATATGTTTTGGAATGGCTGTGCTATCAAGAAAAACAATTTTCATAAAATGCTCCTTATCTATTTTAGGGATATGCCCTATCTGCAAAAATTCATCAGGGGCTAAATAAGTCTATTAAAATATAAGCGATTTTACCCTATAAGTTAACTAATTGTTACAAAAAACTACCGCACTTCCAACACAATATCATCAAATAATTTTTTCACCGCGTTGTTATCGTGCAAACGCTCTGCTTGCTCCACCATTGGGCGGGTTAAGTGCGGTGAAAACATATTGATAAAATCGTACATATAATTGCGTAAGAAAATGCTATGTTTGAAAGCAATTTGCGTCATACTGGAACGGAAAATATGGCTAGCATCGATCGCCACTAGATCTTTATCTTCTGGCGTATGGGCCATTGAAGCCATAATGCCCACGCCTAAGCCTAAGCGCACATAGGTTTTGATGACATCTGCATCTGTGGCGGTAAACACAATATTCGGCAATAGCCCTGCGCTGTTGAAGGCATAATCCAAATCCGAAACGCCTGTAAAACCAAAGGTATAGGTAACAAGGGGATATTTACTCAGTTCTTCAATCGTCAGATCTTGACATTGCGCTAAGGGATGATCATTTTTAACGATCACGGAACGATTCCATAAGTAACAAGGCAATAGCACCAAGTCATCAAATAAATATTGCGCTTCCGTAGTGATCGCCAAATCCACTTCGCCAGAAAGTAATGCGTCATAAATTTGCGTTGGCGAACCCTGATGAATATGCAAGCTCACATCGGGATATTTTTTGGAAAAACGCTCTACCACAGAAGGCAGCATATAACGCGCCTGCGTGTTAGTGGTGGCAATGCGTAACACGCCGTGATTAGGCTGCGTATATTCATCTGCCACGGCTTTAATACTTTGCGTTTTCACCAATAATTCGCGTGCAATCGCAACAATTTTTTTGCCCGCTGGGGTAAGGGCTTTGATATGTTTACCGTTACGCTCAAAAATCTCTAAGCCTAATTCATCTTCCAACAACCGCACTTGTTTACTGATCCCAGGCTGCGAGGTAAACAAGGTATTTGCCGCTTCGGTTACATTCAAATTTTGATTTACGATTTCAACGATATAACGTAATTGCTGAATTTTCATCATCACTCCTTGATCAAAGTGCGGTGCTTTTTTATGAAATTTTTTAGGCTTTTTATAGAGTTTTTAAGTTTTTTTGTAACGTTTATTCATATCCGCATAACGTTTTACCGCACGACGGATTTGCCCAGTTTTGGCGCGTCTGCGTTGTTTGGTGACGTCTAATTTGCTTTGGGTTTCTGGTTCAAGCCCCACCAATTCACGCAGATAATTCACATTGGTAAGATCCATTTCTTCCCATCCACCGCGTGGTAAGGTTTTCATTAATTTGATATTGCCGTAACGAATGCGGATCAAACGGCTCACTTGAATGCCTTGCGATTCCCATAAGCGGCGAACTTCACGGTTACGCCCCTCCATTAGGGTAACGTCAAACCATTGGTTCATTCCTTGTCCGCCCATTGGCTTGATGGCTTTGAAATTGGCTGGCCCATCTTCTAACTGTACGCCTTTGCGTAAACGGGCGATCATTGCTTCGTCCACCTGACCAAAAACGCGCACGGAATATTCACGCTCCACTTCACGGCTTGGGTGCATTAAGCGGTTTGCTAATTCGCCGTCTGTGGTAAACAGCAATAAGCCAGAGGTGTTAATATCCAAGCGGCCTACCGCAATCCAACGTGATCCAGTTAAGCGCGGCAAACGATCAAACACGGTGGCGCGCCCTTCGGGATCGTGGCGGGTACAGAGTTCGCCTTCAGGTTTATAATACATCAACACGCGACACACTTCTTTTTGTGCTTGTTGTAAATTTACAACGTGCCCGTCAATGCGGATCTTTAAATTCGCATTCACCACAACGCGATCGCCCAGTGTTGCCATTTTGCCGTTTACGCTCACGCGGTTGGCGGCGATCATCGCTTCAATTTCACGGCGAGATCCTTGCCCTGCGCGCGCTAACACTTTTTGTAATTTTTCCCCTTCCACTTTATGAGTGGTAGAAAGTGCGGTCTTTTTTACCGCACTTTTTTCTTTGCTTTCTGCATTTGATGCGAAAGGCTTGTCTGTACGTTTTCTTTCCGTGTTATTTTTTTCAGCAAAACGCATTCCCTTGGCGGCATTGCGTTGTGAATAAGATGTTGTTTTCATATTTCCTCTTGTCGCTTTCCCAAGCGTCTAACAGTTTGAAAAGATTAAATAAATGGTGTGGTTGAACCGCTGCCCTCACGCAAAATTACAGGCGTGTTGTCGGTTAAATCCACCACGGTTGTTGGCTCTTGCCCTAAATAGCCACCGTTAATAATTAAATCCACTTGATGTTCTAAACGATCGCGAATTTCTTCTGGATCAGATTGCGTAATAAATTCTTCCCCCGGCAACATCAAAGAACAAGATAAAATCGGCTCGCCTAAGGCATTTAGTAAAGCGAGTGCAATTTGATTATCTGGCACGCGCAAGCCAATCGTTTTGCGTTTTGATGTCATCAAACGGCGTGGCACTTCTTTGGTGGCAGTGAGAATAAAGGTGTAACGCCCCGGTGTGTTATTTTTAATCAGTCGATACGCCATATTGTTCACCGTGGCATAGGTTGAAAGTTCTGATAAATCGCTACACACAAGGGTGAAATTATGATTTTCTGGCAGTTGGCGAATTTGCACAATGCGATCCATTGCGTGCTTATCGCCGAGCATACAACCCAAGGCATAACCTGAATCCGTTGGGTAAACAATCACCCCACCTTGTTTCAAAATATCCACCGCTTGATTAATCAAACGCGGCTGCGGATTTTCTGGATGTATATAAAAAAATTGGCTCATAACCTTTATCCTGTCATCATTAACTTGGGCATTATACCGAAATTCCCCGTTGATTATAGGGTTAGGGGAAAATAAATTTACTTTTCGCTGTTGCCCCGATGCTATCCCTTTGTTACTATAACGCTAAAGATGACAGGAAGTTTTTAATGCGAATATTCAAGACAAAAGCATTTCACAAATTTGCTCTAAAGCACGCCATCAGCGATGCGTTGTTAGTTGAAGCCATCTTGCGGGTGGAACAAGGATTAATTGATGCCGATCTTGGCAGTAATATTATCAAACAACGCATAGCAAGAGCGGGACAAGGGAGAAGTGGTGGTTTTCGATCGTTTATTTTCTACCGAATTAATGAAAATCACTATTTTGTTGCAGGGATTAGCAAAAATACACAAGACAACATTTCAGCACAAGAATTAGTTGCCTTGAAAGCATTGCAAAAAGAATACGCTGAGTTAATGCCAGAACAAATTGAGGCGCAAATAAAAAATGGCGCCTTCATTGAAATATTATGGGAGAGAAAAAAATGAGTGAACTACTTGCAATGATCCACGAAAATGCTTCGGATCTATACGAGGCAGGATTAATGGATAAAAAAACAATGAAAAAATTTGATGAACTCTGTTTAACGCCTGTTTCACCTTTCACCCCTGAAGAAATCAAAGCCATTCGTGAAAAAGAACAGGTTTCTCAAACTGTTTTTGCCCATTATCTCAATGTGAGCAAAAATATGATTTCAGAATGGGAAAGAGGGGTGAAAAAACCCAGTGGTGCGGCACTTAAATTGTTGAATTTAGTACAACGCCGCGGTATTGAAATTCTCGCTTAACTTAAAAACGCTTTATCAAAAGATAAAGCGTTTTCTTTTTACGATAAAATTTACAAATTCTCCAACCCAAACTGATACAACGCATTTTTCTTATAGCCATAAAGCTCTGCGACAATCGCGGCGGCTTTTTTGAGCGGAAGTTCTTTGGCGATAAGTGCTAAGGCTTTGATGGCCTCGGGGGAAAAGCTTTCTTCTTCACTGTTTACATTGCCTTCTACAATCAGCACCATTTCGCCTTTGCTGCGGTTTGGATCTTCGCTCACCCACTGGCGTAATGCGCCGACTTCATCGCCGTGAATAGTTTCCCAAGTTTTGCTCAGCTCGCGTGCTAGCACCACATAACGATCAGCGCCGAATACCTTTTCCATATCCGCAAGGCAATCTAAAATGCGGTGGGTGGATTCATAGAAAATCAAAGTGCGGTCTTCTTTTGCGAGATTTTCCAATTTATCGCAACGGGCTTTCGATTTAGCGGGCAGAAAGCCTTCAAAACAAAAACGATCGGAAGCAATGCCTGAGGCGCAAAGCCCTGCTATTGCGGCACAAGCGCCCGGAATTGGTACGATTTTAATGCCAGCTTGGCGACATTTTCTCACCAGATGAAAGCCTGGATCGCTAATCAGTGGCGTACCTGCATCAGAAACTAAGGCGATCGTTGTGCCTTGCAATAGTTTTTCGCACAGAATATCGGCTTTTTGTTGTTCATTATGATCGTGCAAGGCAAAAAAAGGCTTTTTAATGCCGTAATGACTCAGCAATAAGCCACTATGGCGCGTATCTTCTGCGGCAACTAAATCCACTTGTTCCAACACTTGTAATGCGCGTTGGCTGATGTCTTGCAAATTGCCAATGGGCGTTGCTACGATATATAAAATTCCAGTTAAATTGTCCATTTTTACTTCTTTTATTTGATTTTAATTATTGAGATAAGTAAGATCCCCGAGATTGTTTTCAACAACGGAGTAATTATGACTATTCTATTACAACGCATTAATTTAAAAAATCGATTAATGCCTTTTTTATTTGCATTGGTTTTGGCGGGCTGTACCAATTTGTTCGGTAACAGCTTTACAAATGTGCTGAAAAACGATGCAAATGCCAGTTCGGAATATTACATCAATCAAATTCAACGTACACAAAATCTTGAAGATCAACAAACTTACAAATTGCTTGCTGCGCGTGTGTTGGTGCGTGAGAATAAAATCCCGCAAGCGCAAGCAATGTTAGCAGAATTAAACGATCTTAATGAAGAACAGCTGCTTGATAAAGCTATCATTGAGGCCCATATCGCTGCTGTGAAAGGCAATAATAAAGCCGCCGACACACGTTTAAAAGCGATTGATCTTGCTTTATTAAGCCCTTCGCAAAAAGCACGTTACTATGAAGTGGTTGCGCGTGTGGCAAAAAATCGTAATCAAATTATGAATGCCGTAAAAGCGCGTATTCAAATTGATTCCCTATTAACCGACACACAAAGAAAACAAGAAAATAATGACCGCACTTGGGCCTTATTACGCAATGCAAACCGTGGTTTAATTAACAATACATCGGCGGAAGGCAGTGCTGCTTTAGGTGGCTGGTTAGCATTAACTAAAGCCTACAACGATAACTTAAATCACCCAGCTCAATTAAGCCAAGCCTTACAAAGCTGGAAAGCGGCTTATCCAAGACATAGCGCCAGTTATCTTTTCCCAACGGAATTACAAGGGCTATTTAACTTCCAACAAACGCAGTTAAACCAAGTTGCCCTACTTCTGCCATTAAGTGGTGATGCGCAGATCATTGGTAGCACCATTAAGCGTGGTTTTGATGATGCAAGAGGCGGTTCAGACATTCAAGTGAAAGTGTTTGATACCCTTGCTACGCCAGTGGAAAGCATCATTGAGCAAGCGAAACTTGAAGGCATTAGTACCGTTGTTGGTCCATTATTAAAGCAAAATGTGGATAAATTGACTAACCGCCCTGATTTATTACAAGGGCTAAATGTGCTTACCTTAAACTCAACAGCAAATTCTCGTGCCATTGGTCAGCTTTGCTATTACGGCTTAGCCCCTGAAGATGAAGCAGAATCTGCGGCAAATCGTATTTGGGATCAGGGTATTCAAAATCCATTTATTATTGTGCCGCAAAGCGATCTCGGTCGCCGCACCGCTTCTGCATTTAACACTCGCTGGCAACAGCTTTCAGGTACAGATGCCAATATCAAATTCTACAATAATGCTGATGACATCACTTACACACTACAATCAGGCTTAAACCAAAATATTCAAGCTTTATATATTGTGGCAACAAACAATCAGCTTAGTGATATTAAAATGGCGATTGATAACAGCAACATTAACTTGAAATTATTTGCAAGTTCACGCAGCAATTCATCAAATAATACGCCTGAATATCGCTTATTAATGAATGGGTTAGAATTTAGTGATATTCCATTCTTTAAAGATGTGGATTCTGCACAATACAAAAAAGTGGCAGGCTTTACCAATGGGGATTATTCCTTAATGCGTTTGTATGCAATGGGCGCAGATGCGTGGTTATTGATCAATCAATTCAATGAGTTACGCCAAGTTCCAGGCTTCAATATTAACGGCTTAACCGGTAAATTAAGCGCTGGCCCGAATTGTAATATCGAACGTGATATGACGTGGTATCAATACCAAAATGCGTCAGTGGTTGTATTAAGCAATTAATATGTTTAAATCCAAACGTCAGCAAGGGGCGAGCTTTGAGCAACAAGCTCGCCTTTTTTTGCAATCTAAAGGGCTAAAATTTATTGCCGCCAACCAGCATTTTAAATGTGGTGAACTGGATTTAATTATGCAAGATGGCGAAACCATTGTTTTTGTTGAAGTGCGGCAAAGAAAAAATGATTTTTTTGGCTCTGCCGTGGAAAGTGTAGATTGGCAAAAACAGCAAAAATGGCTAGATGCCGCCAATATGTGGCTGGCAAAACAAGATTGCAGCCTAGAAGATACTGATTGCCGTTTTGACTTAGTGGCATTTGGTAATACAATACAAGACTTACAGTGGATTCCTAATTTTCTTGATGAATAAGCCTGATAAATCACAATGTTAGATAAAATAAAAGATCTTTACAGCGAAAGCATACAAACCCAGATTTCTGCTTCGAGCTTATTGCCTAATGCCATTTTTCAAGCGGTGCAAAACATTGTCGCTTGCCTATTGCGTGGCAATAAAATTATCGTCTGTGGGCAAGGGCGCTCTTATGCCAATGCGCAATTTCTGGTGGCGAATTTGCTCAATCGCTATGAGCTAGAAAGACCGAGCTTTCCTTCCGTGTTATTAAGTTTGGATAACGCCATTGGATCAGCGATTATTGCCGATCGCCCCAAGCAACAATTCTACCAACGCCAATTCAATGCGGTGGCACAACAAGGGGATCTGTTGATAGTGTTCTCCCCTTTTGGTAATGAAGAAATGGTGCTAAATACAATTAATTCTGCACTAAATAAAGAAATTAGTGTCATAGCATTAACGGGAGCAAATAACGATCATATTCAAGGCTTTCTCACCGAACAGGATTTGGAAATCACCGCCCCCACGGTAAAAGAAAGCCGTATTTTGGAGCATCACCTATTTATTATTAATACGATTTGTGAGTTAATTGATCATTCTCTTTTTTCTCATTCATAGATCTCAACCCTTTATAGATAATCAAAAGGAGTACAACTAATGAAAACAAGGAATTTAAAAAAATTAGCCCTTATTCTCGGCACTACATTTGTTCTACAAGGCTGTGTTAGCGCCACAGTGGCAGGCATTGTTGGGGCAACAGCTGTTGCAACCAAAGTTGCCACCGATCCAAGAACAGTAGGAACACAGGTTGATGACGAAACCCTTGAAGAAAAAGTTTTACACGCCATTAATAAAGATCAACAACTGGATAGCGAAGCTCGCATCAATGTGGTTTCATATAGCGGAAGAATTTTACTTATTGGGCAAGTACCAAATGAAAGTTTAAAAGAAATTGCTACAGGGCTTGCTAAAGGCATCGATAACGTTTCCGAAGTTTATAACGAACTGCGTGTAGGCTCACCAATCTCCCTTGGACAAATCAGCAAAGACAGCTGGATCACCACCCAAATCAAATCCAAACTCTTCGTCAATTCAGGCGTGAAATCCACAGATGTAAAAGTGATCACCGAAAATGGCGAAGTATTCCTAATGGGCAACCTCACCCAACAACAAGCCGATGCTGCCACTGAAGTTGCAAGAAATGTTTCGGGCGTAGTAAAAGTGGTGAAAGTGTTTAAATACTTGAATTAATCTAATAATAAGTGCGGTGCTTTTTTTGTAATATTTTCTTAAAATAAAAAATACATAAAAGCACCGCACTTTATTTTTATACTTTTGCTCAAACCTTAAAACAAGCCACTAAATGCTGTTCATTTCCTTCCAAGCGTGGTTTGCTGAGTGTACATTCAGTGTCTGCAATGGGACAACGAGTACGGAACACGCAGCCTGAAGGCGGATTGATTGGCGAAGGGAGATCTCCTTCTAATAGCTGAATTTTTTTGCTTCGCTCTAAATCAGGATCGGGAATTGGCACGGCTGACATTAAGGCTTTGGTGTAAGGGTGTTTGGTTTCGTGATACACCTTATCATAAGTACCAAGCTCTACTGCATTGCCCAAATACATCACCAATACGCGATCGGAAATGTGTTTAACCACAGCAAGATCATGTGCGATAAAAATCAGCGATAAGCCCATTTCTTTTTGTAAGGATTTTAACAAATTCACTACTTGCGCTTGAATGGATACGTCCAACGCTGAAACGGGTTCATCGCAAATAATTAATTTTGGCTCAATAATCAAGGCGCGTGCAATGCCAATCCGCTGGCATTGTCCACCTGAAAATTCGTGCGGATAGCGGTTGATCAAATTTGGCAATAAGCCCACTTTTAGCATCATTGCTTGCACGCGATCTTTGACTTCTTGCGCCGATAAATGGGGAAAATAAATTTTCAGTGGTTCAGCAATAATATTTCCAATGGTCATTCGCGGATTGAGTGATGCCAAGGGATCTTGGAAAATCATCTGAATATCTTTACGCGTATCGTGCCACTGCTTTTCAGATTGCTGGCTGAGATCTTTACCTAGCCATAAAATATTGCCGCCTGCGGCTTTCACTAAGCCAATAATCGAACGAGCAAGGGTAGATTTTCCGCAACCAGACTCCCCTACCACGCCCAAGGTTTCCCCTTCATACAATTTAAAGGAAACGTGGTTTACTGCGTGCAAGGTTTGTTTTTTCTTAAATAAAAAGCCTTCGTTGCTTTGTACTTTGAAATGTACGCTCAGATCTTCAACTTCTAATAATAATTTTTTCATCTTAATTCCCCCTTACCAGCTGGCTTGGCTCAATAAAACAAGCACGCAAGCGGTTTGGCGCAAATTGTTCCAATGGCGGACTGTTTTGGCATTGTTCCGTTGCAAATTGGCAACGTGGGCTAAATGGACAGCCCGTTGGCAAATGCAATAAATTAGGTGGATTGCCGGGAATGGTTAAGAGTTTATCTTCTTCAGAATCCAAACGTGGCACGGCGTTGATCAAACCAATGGAATAAGGGTGAGTTGGCTGATAGAAAATATCTTTCGCTGAGCCATATTCCATCGTTCTTCCCGCATACATCACCAGCACCTGATCGCAGCTCCCAGCCACCACGCCAAGATCGTGCGTAATCATAATAATTGCTGTATTAAACTCGTGTTTTAACTCATTTAACAGCGTCATTATCTGTGCTTGTACAGTTACATCTAAGGCGGTGGTTGGTTCATCAGCAATTAATAATTTTGGACGACATAATAATGCCATTGCAATCATCACACGCTGACGCATTCCGCCAGAAAATTCGTGCGGATACATTGCCATTCGCTTGCGTGCTTCTGGCATTTTCACCGCATCAAGCATTTTTACGGATTCTTCAAAGGCTTGTTTGCGATCAAAACCTTTATGCAACATTAATACTTCCATTAACTGTTCGCCAATTTTCATATAAGGATTGAGCGAAGTCATTGGATCTTGGAAAATCATCGCAATTTGCTCCGCTCTTAGGCGGTTTAATTGTGATGGCGATAAGCCTAAAATCTCTTCACCATTAAAACGGGCTGAGCCTGAAGTGCGTCCGTTATCAGCTAATAGTCCCATCAAAGCAAACGCGGTTTGCGATTTTCCTGAACCTGATTCACCAACAATGCCTAAGGTTTCACCAGCATTAAGGCTAAAGGTTAAGTTGTTTACTGCAGTAACCTCGCCGTCTGGCGTTTTAAAGGTTACTCTTAAATCTTGAACATCAAGGAGAGGGTGTTTTTCGTTTTTCATTTTCTCACCTTATCGATCTTTCGGATCAAGCGCATCACGCAAGCCATCACCAATAAAATTAAAACAAAATAGGGTTACCACAAGGAACAATGCGGGGAAAATAAGTAACCAAGGCGCGGCTTCCATTGAGTTTGCCCCATCATTTAGTAATGCGCCCCAACTACTAAGCGGTTCTTGTGTACCTAATCCTAAGAAACTTAAAAAAGATTCAAACAAGATCATTCCCGGCACGAGCAAGGAGGCATAAACCACCACAACACCTAATACGTTCGGCACAATATGTCTCCAAACAATTTGACTTGGTGAAACACCACATACAATGGCTGCTTCGATAAATTCTTTCCGTTTAAGGCTTAGGGTTTGCCCACGCACGATACGCGCCATATCCAGCCAAGACACCATGCCAATTGCCACGAAAATAAGCAAAATATTTTGCCCAAAAAATGTAACCAATAGGATCACAAAGAACATAAACGGGAAAGAATATAAGATCTCTAAAATACGCATTAAAATCGCATCGGTTTTGCCGCCCACATAGCCTGCGGTTGCGCCATAAAGCGTGCCAACTAAAACGGCGATAAACGCCCCTGCGATCCCAACTAATAAGGAAATACGTCCACCAATGGCAAGCCGAACCAGAAGATCTCGCCCTAAGCCGTCTGTGCCTAAATAGTGCATTGATTCAAAATCTGGCGGTGAAGACATCATTGCCCAATCGGTATCATCATAGCTAAAGGGCATCAACATTGGTGCAAAGGTTACAAAAAGCAAAATGAGAAATAACACGAAAAGGCTCACCACCGCCGCTTTATTGCGGAAAAAACGGCGTCTGGCATCTTGCCATAAACTGCGCCCTTCGACTTTGTCTAATTGCTCCCCCAATTTTTCCATTAGTGCTTGATTTTCTTTTGTTTTTATCATTGTCTGCACTCCATTAATAACGAATTTTCGGGTCAATCACGGCATAAAGAATATCTACAATGGCATTGAACACAATGGTTAATGTGCCAACCAAAATAGTTAAACTTAGCACTAAGGAATAATCACGATTTAGCGCACCATTCACGAAAAGCTGCCCAATTCCTGGTAACACGAAAATACTTTCAATCACCATAGAGCCGGTAATAATTCCCACAAAAGCAGGCCCCATATAAGAAATGACAGGCAACAGTGCTGGGCGTAACGCGTGTTTCAAAATAATTCGCGACATTGGCAGCCCTTTTGCTTTCGCCGTGCGAATAAAATTAGAATGCAAGACTTCGATCATTGAGCTACGCATAATCCGCGCAATACTAGCAATATAAGAAAGGGAAAGGGCAATCATTGGTAAAATCATATTGGTCAGCTGCCCGCCTTCCCAACCGCCTGATGGCAGCCATTTTAAGGTAATAGAAAAAATCAGCACCAACAACGGGGCGACCACAAAACTGGGGACAACAATTCCCGTCATCGCAAAGGTCATTATCAAATAATCTAGCCACTTATTTTGTTTCAACGCGGCGATAACGCCTGCGGAAATCCCACATACTAAGGCAATCAAAAAGGCTGAAAACCCTAATTTTAACGATACAGGGAAAGATTGCGCGACAAGCTGGTTTACGCTGTAATCTTTATATTTGAACGAAGGCCCGAAATCACCGTGCGCCAAATCTTTCAAGTAAATGCCATATTGCACCATTAATGGTTCATTCAAATGGTATTTTGCTTCAATATTGGCGATGACTTCTGGTGGGTAATTTTTTTCACTGGAAAATGGACTCCCCGGGGCAAGTCGCATCATAAAAAAAGAAACGGTGATTAAAATAAATAAGGTTGGGATCGCCTCTAAAATACGGCGAAAAATTAATTTAAGCATAAAATTATTCCCACAAAAAAATTTAGAAAAAAACACCCGCACTTTTCTTAAAATGCCAAAAGTGCGGGTAAAAAAGATTAATGTTTAATGATATAAACGTCTTTTAAATAATAGTTTTGTGCTGGGTGCGCATAAGCAAAGCCTTTCACCCAAGGTTTAATTAAACGCGGTTGAACATAGTGATAAACTGGCACCATTGCGGTATCCGCATCTAACAATCCTTCTGCTTTGGCATACACTTCTGCACGCTCATCATCGCTTTGCGCTTTGAATGAAGAATCAATCAAGGCATCATAAGCTGGATTTTTATAGAATGCAGTGTTGTTCGCACTATTGGATAAATAATAGTTCAAGAATGTGCTGGCTTCATTATAATCCGCACACCAACCTGCACGCGCCACATCAAAGTTGCCTTGATGACGCGTATCTAAGTAGGTTTTCCACTCTTGATTCTCCAAGGTGATATTCACCACGCCTTGTAAATTTTTCTTCCAAATGGACTGCGCGGCACTCGCCAATTTTTTGTGGTTATCAGAGGTGTTATATAACAATTTGAAATTTAACGGGTGAGATTTATCAAAGCCCGCTTCTTTCAACAATTTAAGCGCTTCTTGATTACGCTGATCTTGCGTCCAATTTGCCCACTCAGGGTTAGTCATTTTCTCAGCCCCATTGATAAATGGCGGGGTGAAAATATAAGCGGGTTTTTGCCCTTGTTGTAACACTTTATTTGTTAAAATTTCACGTTCTAAGGCCAAAGATAAGGCTCTACGCACTTTTGGATTATCAAACGGTGCTTTTGCCGTATTGATTTCGTAAAGATAAGTACAAAGTTGCGGCGCGTGATAAAGCTCATCGCCTAATTCTTTTTTCACTTTGCCATATAATTCAATTGGAATTTCTTTCCCTGTAATATCTTCATCGCCTGCACGATAACGCGCCACATCTGTTGATGAAGATTCGATAGGCAATAACACTACTTTATCCAACACGGTGCGCGCGTTGTCCCAATAATTCGGATTGCGCTCTAACACGGCTTTTTCGTTTACAACTGCAGATTTCAGCACAAATGCCCCGTTACCTACGAGATTACCTGGTTTCGTCCAGTTATCACCAAATTGCTCTACCACTTTTTTATTTACTGGCGCTAACACATAATGCTCAACCAATTTATCAACATAAGGCACAGATTCGGTTAAATGTAACACTAACGTATGATCGTCTTTGGCTTCAACACCGAGATCAGTAACAGGAAGTTTGCCTGCGGTAACTTGATCCGCATTTTTCAATTTCACAAATTCTAAGAAGCTTGCATAAGGTGCTGCCGTTTTCGGATCGGCTAAACGCTGCCACGCATAAACGAAATCACCTGCCACAACAGGATCACCATTTGACCATTTAGCATCAGGGCGAAGGTGGAATGTCCAGGTTTTGGAATCTGGGCTATGTTCCCAAGAGGTCGCCGCCCCGGGAATAATATGCCCTTTCGGATCAGAAGTCACTAAGGTTTCAAACAACTGACGCGCATAATAACTTTCTACATCGCCTTCCATTTTTTGTGGATCAAGGGTGGCAGGGTTAGAACTAATATTCCAAGTTAATTCTTGCTTGTCAGCCAACTGTGTCCCAGCGGGTACCTCAGCCGCCATTGCCGACCCCACAGAAAGGGATAACCCTAAAACGGCAGATAAAAGTGTTTTTTTGAATGACGTGTGCATCTTTTCCTCCTAGATTGTTTTTATAAAATGGCTTTTATTAATAAAGGAATTTTCCAAGGTTGTAAATAAGAAATTGCGAAATCATCAGGAATTTTCTCTCTCTTTCCTAATCGCAACAGTTGATTTACAAAAAATAGACAAAAAAGCACCGCACTTTTGTTTTAATTGGGCTGAATAATGTCACTAATAGTGCATAAAAAAGCTGACTTCATACTGAAATCAGCTTTATCGGTTAAATTACAAAAGGATTAATATCCCATCGCTGCGCCATCTGGATTACGCGGATCTGAAGCGCCATAAAATCCGCCTTCGGTTACTTGAACAACTTGTTCACGTCCCATTGTCGCTTTTGTCACGACATCGTAACCTTTTTGTTTAAGCAGCTCGATGGTGTCTGGGCTAATGCCTTCTTCAATGCGTAGCTGATCAGGTTGCCATTGGTGATGAACACGCGGAACAGTAATCGCTTCAGCAGGATTCATTCCATAATCAATCACATTTGTAATACTTTGTAATACAGTTGTAATAATTCTCGCCCCACCCGGTGTGCCTGTAACTAACCAAGGCTTACCCTCTTTTAATAGAATAGTTGGCGTCATTGAAGATAATGGACGTTTTCCTGCTTGGATCGCGTTTGCATCGCCACCAATCAAACCAAATGCGTTAGGTACGCCAGGTTTTGCAGAAAAATCGTCCATTTCATTATTTAATAAAATACCTGTTCCTTCCGCCACAATACCTGAGCCAAAATTGAGATTGAGCGTATAAGTTACAGCTACCGCATTTCCATCTTTATCCATAATTGAATAGTGGGTTGTTTGATCACTTTCATAAGGGATTGGATTGCCTTCTTTAATCTCTGTTGCTGGCGTTGATTTTTCTGGATTAATTTTTTTCACTAACTCATCGGCATAAGCCTTTGACGTAATTCCCGCGACAGGCACTTTAACAAAATCGGGATCTCCGAGATAAGTCGCACGATCCGCATAAGCCAATTTCATCGCTTCGGCATAGTGATGAATGGATTTGGCACTATTAAAACCAAATTCTTTCATTGGATAATGCGATAAAATATTCAGCAACTGAACCAAATGTACCCCACCAGAACTTGGCGGTGGCATTGTTACCACTTTATAACCACGATATTCTCCCACGATTGGCTTACGAATTACTGCTTTATAATTTTTCAGATCATCAAGGCTAATTAAACCGCCGTGCTTTTCCATTTCTTGCACGATTTTTTGTGCAATTTCACCTTCATAAAAAGCAGATTTTCCTTCTTTGGCAATAAGACGTAACGAATTGGCTAAATCTTGCTGAACTAAATTATCACCAAAGGTAAGTGGCTGATCTTGATTAAAAAAGATTGCTTTCGTGCTTTGCCACTTGGCTAAATTCTCTTTTTCAATTTCTAAAGTTGCTGCTAAAGTTGGACTAATCGCAAAACCTTGCTCGGCTAATTTAATTGCTGGCGCAATCACTTGCTCACGAGATAAGGATCCCCATTTTTCTAATGCTAGCAGTAAACCCGCAACCGTTCCTGGTACACCCACAGCGGAATGAGTAAACAACGATTTCCCATCAACCAGATCACCTTTTTCATCTAAATACATATCTCGGTGTGCTTTTTGTGGTGCCATTTCTCTGAAATCGATGGTTATATTTTCACCGCTTTTGGCATCATGCAACACCATAAAACCGCCGCCACCTATATTACCGGCATTTGGTAGTACTACAGCTAAAGCAAATCCCACTGCAACCGCCGCATCAATGGCATTTCCCCCCTGACGTAAAATATCCAAACCAACTTGCGTTGCTAAATGTTGCTCTGTTGCTACCATTCCATTTTTTGCATATACAGGGTGGAAAATGTCCTTACTCTGATCATAGCGTTGAGCCGCTAAGATAGACTGTTGGGTTGCTTCTGTGGAATATGCTGGCAAAGAAACCATAGATAAAGAAAAAGGAATCGCTAACAATGTAGCGAGAAGAGATTTACGAAAATGCATAATGTGTTACCTTCCTGATAGTTATAATTTATAAAGATAGCTAGATTAATGAACAACCTTCTGTTCACCAATCCCAATCAAAAAACCAAGCAAACTCTCATCATATAGAAAAATTTCACTCTATTTTTTTGATTGCATCTATTTTTTAACAAAAAGATAACAATCCATCAATCATTTAATGATTATATTTAAGATCAAAATTACATAAAAAAGCACCGCACTTTTGTTTTTACACATAAGAGTACACATAGAACAGACTGAGTATAAAACCAAAGAGCGGTGCTTTTTCGCTTAATTTTTTTATTTAGGTTTAGGAGAGTTTTTCTAACTTTGCTAACGCGGCAATGAGCCATTTGATGCCTTCGCCTTGGAAAGCAATTTGTAGGCGAGTGTTGTTGTCTTCGCCCTCCACGTTAATAATTGTGCCATTACCGAATTTGGCGTGTTTGACTTTTTGCCCCATTCGCCATTCACTAGCATTGCCCGATTTATGCGTATTGAGCGATCCCACGGCTGCGCGGTTATAGGCGCGGGTAACGGTGCCGCGTAAACGCACTTCTTGAATGCAATCTTCTGGCAGTTCCTCAATAAACCGTGAAGGCAAATGGCGCTCTTCTTTACCATATAAACGGCGGCTTTCTGCATAGCTAATGGTGAGTTTTCGTTTGGCTCGAGTGATCCCAACATAAGCCAGACGGCGTTCTTCTTCTAAACGCCCCGGTTCTTCAAAGGAACGGAAACTCGGGAATATTCCCTCTTCTACGCCCACCATAAAAACACGGGCAAATTCTAGCCCTTTGGCAGAATGCAAGGTCATCATTTGCACGCTGGATTGATGTGGTGAAGCCTGCTCTTCCCCTGCTTCTAAAGAGGCGTGAGTGAGAAATGCCATTAAGTCTGTCATTTCTTCGGCGTCTTCAGGCTTGATAAATTCTCGGGTGGCGCTGACTAATTCTTCCAAGTTTTCGATCCGCACTTCGCCTTTCTCGCCTTTTTCTTGCTTATACATTTCATATAAGCCTGAATGTTTGATGACAAAATCCGTTTGCGCGAACAAAGGCATTTCCGCCGTTTCTTGCTGTAAGGAATTAATTAATTCTGTAAAGCGCAACAAGGCAGTGGCAGCACGTCCTGCCAGCATATTTTCCTGAATGGCAACTTGAATGGCTTGCCATAAGGTGATTTGCCGCTCACGCGTTAATTGGCGCAGAACATCTAAGGTGCGATCGCCAATACCACGCGCAGGCGTGTTAATAACACGTTCAAAGGCGGCATCATCAAAGCGATTGGCGATTAAACGCAAATAGGCTAAGGCATCTTTAATTTCTTGTCGTTCAAAGAAGCGTAATCCACCATAAATGCGATAAGGAATTTGCGCACGAATCAAGGCTTCTTCTATCACGCGCGATTGGCTATTGCTACGGTATAAAATGGCGCAATCATCTAGTTTTCCACCATCATCAAGCCAGATTTTGATTTGGTTTGCCACAAACTGCGCTTCGTCAATTTCATTGAATGCGGCATAAATTCCCACAGGATCGCCCTGTTCACCCTCTGTCCATAAATCTTTACCAAGACGGTTGCTGTTATTGGCGATCAAATGGTTTGCGCTATTGAGAATATTGGCCGTAGAGCGATAATTTTGCTCAAGGCGAATGGTTTGTGCATTGTGAAAATCTTCTAAGAAACGGTGAATGTTTTCTACTTGTGCGCCACGCCAGCCATAAATAGACTGATCGTCATCACCCACGATCATTATTTTGCCCGTTTCACCTACTAATAATTTGATCCACGCATATTGAATTTTGTTGGTATCCTGAAACTCGTCAACTAAAATTTGCGAAAAGCGTTGTTGATAACGTTGCAAAATCAACGGTTTTTTCAGCCATAATTCATAGGCACGAAGCAATAATTCGGAAAAATCCAACAAGCCTGCGCGATCGCAAGCATCTTGATAAATTTGATAAATTTTGATCCAAGTGCGTTCTTGCATATCCCCTTGATCATCGATTTGATGTGGACGCAAACCTTCTTCTTTTTGGTGGTTGATATACCAGCAGGCTTGCTTTGGTGGATAGGCTTTTTCATCAATATTGTGCAGTTTAATCAAGCGTTTAACTAAGCGTTGTTGATCATCACTGTCTAAAATTTGAAAATCCTGTGGTAGCCCTGCATCGGCATAATGGGCGCGTAGCAAGCGGTGAGCAATGCTGTGAAATGTGCCGATCCACATTCCCATTACACGCTGTGATGAATATTTCGCCAGAGTTTCTTCAATTCGATGGCGCATTTCTGCTGCGGCTTTATTGGTAAAGGTTACCGCCATTATGCTTCCTTCAGAAATTTGCTCAACAGCAATCAACCAAGCAATGCGAAAAGTCAGCACTCGCGTTTTACCGCTACCCGCGCCCGCTAGCACTAAATAATTGCCTAAGGGCGCAGCCACTGCCTCGCGTTGTTTATCATTTAATCCATCAAGTAATTCAGAAATATCCATCACATCACCACTGTTTTTTTATACAGTTTAAATTATAGGGGGATTTTGTCAAAAGGCAAGAAGTGCGGTGAAATTTTTATGAATTTTTCACCGCACTTTAATTAAGGCAATAAATAGAGATAAACGGTGATCTCTTCCCTATCGTGATACAAATGTTTTGCTTTGAGCTTGAATTTAAGTCCTTGTTTATCCAAGGCTTGTTCGATCATTGCTAAACATTCTTTGACTTCCGCATAACGCTTTTTCATCGGCAATTTTAAGTTGAAAATACTGGCGTGACACCAGCCATTGATCAACCATTTTGTGATGAGTTGTGCGATGCGACTAGGCTGTTCCACCATATCACACACTAGCCAATCAATGCGGCGGCGTTTCGGGGGCTGAAATTTAAAACCGTCTTCCGCGCAATGTTCGATCCGCCCTGTTTCGTGCAGACTGGCAGCCATTTTTCCGTGATCCACGGCATAAACAAATAAACCACGTTTTACCAGTTGATATGTCCAGCCCCCAGGGCAAGCACCAAGATCGACCGCATATTGGTTTTCGTTCAGATATTGGCTTTCTTTTTGTTTCGGAATAAAGGTTAAGATGGCTTCTTCTAATTTCAGGGTTGAACGGCTTGGCGCGTCTGCGGGGAATTTAAGCCGTTGAATGCCCATAAAATAAGGGGAATGGTTGTGGTTGTAGGAATATCCAACATAGCACGCGGTGGATTGCAAGAAAAAAACGTGTAACGTTACCGCACTTTTGTGGCTATCTTTACCCTGTAGAAAACCTTCTTTTTTCAATGCGTTACGCAGTGGCACAGTAAATTTACGGCAAAATCCCGAAAGCTCTTTGGCTTCGTTGGTATCGGCGGTTTCCACAAATAATTCAGTGCTATTTTTGAGCTTTTTCGCCAATTCACTTTGACGATATTGCGATAAAATGGGGCTAATACGATCTTCAGGGGAAAGATCTTGCAATAAATCAGACACCACGATCATTTGGCGAGCAAAAATCAGTTGATCAAAAGGCAATTCTTGTGCAAGACGATCCGCTTCGCCTGCTTGATAACATTCAAAAATCACATAGCCTGAATTCGGCTCAACACGGGCAAAACCAAACACGCCGCGCTCACTGGCTTTATCGGTGATTTCCGCGGCTAACTCTTTTTCAAAACCAATACGGCAATATAAGGCAAGTTTATTCATTATTATTTCTTATTTCTTTAATTATCCATTGGCGGAATGCCAAAATTTGTTCATCATTGGCTTTATCTAATTGATTTACCACATAAAAAGATTTTGGATCTTTTAGCTGGGTTGGGAGCACCACTTGTAAATTCCCTTTATCAATTTCCTGTTGAGCCAGCAATCGATTAGCAAGCACAATACCTTGTCCGTGTACAGCCGCTTGTAATGCCATAAAAGTATGGCTAAAAATTGGCCCGTGCTGAATCTCTAGCCCTTTGAGGTGCAAATAATTCGCCATATTCTGCCAGTTATCACGGGTATGAATATGAATCAGCGTATGTTTTTTAAGATCTTCTGCAGAATGTACAGGTTGTTTAGCCAAAAGTTTTGGTGAAGCCAGTAAAAGCAAATTCTCTTCGGCTAACTTTTCTACTTGCAGATTTTCCCACGCACCACGTCCATAGTAAATAGCAATATCAATTTCGCGATTTAATAAGCCTTCATCTTGATCTACACCCGTTAAACGCACTTCAATATCAGGGTGAAGATCATTAAATCCGCTTAAACGTGGCACAAGCCATTGAATACCAAAGGTTTGTGGTACGCTGATGGCAATATGTTTTTCATTTTTCTGCAGCATTAATTTTTGCGTAACTTCGGACAAACGGCGCAAAATCTCGGTAACTTCTTTAAAATAAATCTGCCCTAACTCAGTTAACACTAACGCACGGTGCTGACGCTTAAATAATTCAATGCCTAAAAAATCTTCTAATAATTTAATTTGATGACTCACTGCGGCTTGGGTAACAAAGAGTTCATCAGCAGCTTTTGTGAAACTTAAATGACGTGCCGCACATTCAAAAGCTTTCAGTGAATTCAAGGGAGGCAAACGTTTATACATAAAATCTTCTCAAATGAAAAATTATCAGTTATACTAACTCACTGATTTATCTATTAGTTTTTTTTATGCAAGGGATAAAAAAATATCCTTTGTTCTCGCCCACGCATCTCACTACAATACATACATACTTAATGATTGGTAATTCCTTATTGGTTAAGAGTTTCGACTTAAGTATGATGTTGTGTTTGCATAGTTCGGGCAACCGAACGGAGTAACTGGTTAGTTACTCATTTCACTTCCTGTATATTTTTTAACCCATTTAGGTTAGACACCGCTCATTTGAGCGGTGTTTTTTTATGTGCCAGATCCTACCACAATTTCACTTTGCACCGAAATAGATTTCCTTGTAGCTAGCAAAGAATAAATCACATTTTTTCCTAATAAAAAATAAATTCAAAAATAACCGCACTTTTATTGTTGCAAGTTTTTGATAATGGTGTAGATTAAAACCATTCTGTTGTAACAACATCATTATTAAGGAAATAAAATGACAATCAAAAATCTCGACTGGCAAAATCTTGGTTTTGGTTATATCAAAACTGATTATCGCTACATTGCATATTGGAAAGATGGCAAATGGTCTAAAGGTGAGCTCACCCAAGATAATGTTTTACACATTAGCGAGGCTTCTAGCTCATTACATTATGGGCAACAATGTTTTGAAGGCTTAAAAGCCTACCGTTGTAAAGATGGCTCAATCAACTTATTCCGTCCTGAGCAAAATGCTGAGCGCTTGCAAAAAAGCTGCCAACGTTTGTTAATGCCTGAAGTCCCGACAGAAATGTTCATTGATGCTTGTAAACAATTAGTTAAAGCAAATCAAGATTGGCTTGCGCCTTATGGCACTGGCGCAACGCTTTATTTACGCCCGTTTGTGATTGGCGTGGGAGATAACTTAGGCTTAAGCCCTGCTACAGAATATATTTTCTCTATTTTCTGTAGCCCAGTAGGTGCCTACTTCAAAGGTGGAATGAAACCAACTAACTTTATCGTATCCGAATACGATCGTGCCGCACCGCACGGCACAGGAGCGGCTAAAGTGGGTGGAAACTATGCGGCTAGCCTTTATCCAGGAAAGCTCGCCAAACAACGTAACTTTAGCGATTGTATTTATCTTGATCCAACCACACACACAAAAATTGAAGAAGTGGGTGCGGCAAACTTCTTTGGTATCACGAAAGACAACAAATTTGTTACGCCACTTTCTCCGTCAATTCTGCCAAGTATTACAAAATATTCTTTGCTCTATTTAGCTAAAGAACGCCTTGGTTTAGAAGCCATTGAGGGCGATATTTATATTAATGAGCTGGATCAATTCAAAGAAGCGGGCGCGTGCGGAACAGCTGCCGTAATTACCCCAATCGGTGGTATTCAGTATGGCGATAATTTCCACGTTTTCTATTCTGAAACGGAAGTAGGCGAAATAACCCAAAAACTTTATAACGAGCTTACAGGCATTCAATTCGGTGATATTGAAGCACCTGAAGGTTGGATTGTAAAAGTGGAATAATTTCCCAAATTCAATCAAGACATAATAAAAAAGGGGCGTTTGCCCCTTTCGTTTTATACCAAATCCAACGCCACCATTCGACTTGGTCGGATAACGTTGTTTTTATCCACTTCTGCCACACCAAGAAATTGATTTTCGGCAGAAAATAACCGCACTTGTCCATAAATGCCTTGTGGATTATCAAACTTCACACGTTGTCCAAACCCAACAGCTCGGCTTTGTTCGGCACTTAAAGCCAACGCAGGCAAGGATTTCACGGCACTGTCCGCTGGCAATAAATGCTGATCGAGCAAGGTTAAATCTTGCTGTTCGCTCAAGGCTTGTAGTGTCTCAATGGTCATCATTGCGTCTTTTGGATAATCCGCCACAGCAAGGCGGCGGAGCATTGTAACGTGTGCACCACAGCCTAGCGCTTCGCCTAGATCGTCCACTAAGGTGCGGATATAAGTGCCTTTCGAACAATGCACTTCCAAGGTTAAATAAGGCGCTTGGTAATCAATAAATTTCAGCTCAAAAATGGTAATTGGACGGGCTTCGCGCTCCACAGTGATCCCTGCGCGGGCATATTCATAAAGCGGTTTTCCCTGATGTTTTAAGGCTGAAAACATTGTCGGCACTTGCATTATGTCGCCACGGAATTGTTCAAGTGCGGTCAAAATCTCTTCTATTTTTGACCGCACTTCTCGCGTTTCCACCACTTGCCCGTCTGCGTCAGAGGTGTCCGTGCGTTCACCGAGTTTTGCGGTAACCAAGTAACGCTTATCAGAATCGAGCAAATATTGCGAAAACTTGGTGGCCTCACCTAAACAAATGGGCAACATTCCTGTGGCAAGGGGATCTAGCGCACCAGTATGCCCTGCTTTATTTGCCTGAAAAAGCCGTTTTACTTGTTGCATAATTTGGTTAGAACTCGCCCCTTGCGGTTTGTCTAACAAAAAAATGCCGTGAATATGACGGCCTTTATTTTTTGCCTTACTCATTGTTTTCTTTGCTGTTTTCTTTATTGTTTTCGTGGCTTTCTACATCGCCTTGGTAGCGTTTTTCATCATCACGAATCACTTCGCTCACCAAGTTGGACATTCTCATTCCTTCCACTAAGGATTTGTCATACACAAAGCGTAACTCTGGCACGATACGCAAGCGCATTGCTTTAGCCAGTAAAGAACGAATATAAGGCGAGGCTTTTTCCAGCCCTTTCATTCCGCTTTCAATAACGCTGTCATCTTGATCAAATAAGAAAGTTACGAACACTTTTGCGTAAGCCAAATCGCGCGATACTTCCACATCAGACACGGTAACCATTCCAATACGCGGATCTTTCACTTCGCGTTGCAAAATCACCGCAATTTCTTTTTGTAATTCTTGTGCGACACGGTCGCTACGTTTAAATTCTCTTGGCATAATTAATCCCTATCTGAAACCGTCCACTCTATGTTATCTAACATATTTTTATTAACAACACTCACTTTATTTACCCCTCTTAAAAGTTGTTCTAACTTAGACTTTAACAAAGAAAGATAGGGTTTTACTTCTCTATCATTATATTTCTCGGGTAATTCAATATGTAATACAACGTGTAAAAACTTTATTTCGTCACGAAAACAATCTCTTTGCATAGAGATTTCATCAGTTTTATTAAATTTTCCTAAAACTAATCCAGTTAAAGAATCCCGCACTTTTTCAATTATTTTCATAGGTAATTGCTGAAGTTCAATCCCCAAATCCTCAAGAGACTCCTGCCGGAATTTTCCCCACTGCCTAAAGTCTTTCACTTCTATCGCATATAATGTATTTTTATTAATATAGAAAAAATCAACTGCCTTGAACCCTCCGAAAGCATTTTGAGTGAGCGTTTTTCTATATAAATTTGTGCCATCATATTTTATGACGTTATCCGTTGGAAATTCAAAAACTAAATTGCCTTCATTAAATATTTCCATCTATTTGCCCTTATCATAACGTTAGGATCTTAGATGACTGCATTAACTCCTCATCAAGCAATGTTAATACGCTGAGATCTGTAAATTTTTTACCTTGCTCTACGATAACGGAATCCTGCTCACTCATTAACCCAAAATAAGCAATATTAGACTCTTTAAAACTGTCTTCATGCTGTAAAATCTCTAATTCTCTTAATAAAAATAAGGAATGTGTCGCAATAAATATCTGGATTCCATTTTTAGATAACAGTAATATGATTTTGGCGATCAGTTTTATTATTTTTGGATTTAAATTTGCTTCTGGCTCATCCCAAAACAAACATCCTTTATCCAATAAAGTCCCCGTTGCCACTAACCTTGCTACCATTGCTAATTTTCTGAGTCCCTCCGCAACTAAGGGTATTTCCATATTTCCTTTACCTGGAATGGCTAAATAAAAACGTCCCGTTTTATCTAAATTTATCTTGCCTCCCATCGCCTCTTCTAAAGGATCTAAAATCTCTTTTGCTTTATCTTCTCTTTTACCTCTTGATAAAAGATCTCCCAACAATAGAATAGTATCATAATAGGTTTCCTCAAACTCGAGATAACGATTTTCATATATCGATGAAAAATTAGGATATAAAGTTAATAATTCTCTGGTTGGGAAATAGACTGGACTAAATTCTTCTCCTATCTTATTAATTCTGTCAATTTTGACATCTGTTTTAGTCGAAGTCGCAAAACTAAAAGAACAATTTTGTTCTTCATTAGAGAAAAACGCTGAAATTTCACAACGGTCTCTACCTTGTTTTCTTTTGACTAACCGTCCTAAAGTTTCTGCTTTAAATACAGACACTATTTTTTCTGCATATGCTTTTTGTAAATAGGATTTTGTAGGTTCTTGCTTTATTTTTTGTAATTTAGCTTGAACTGCAATAATAGAATAAGCAACTTTTAATAAATGGGTTTTTCCTTGCCCATTTTCTCCAATAATAATATTTATGTTTTTAGAAAAATCTAACTGTGCATTCGAAAATACGGTGAAATTATTCAGTGTCAGTTTCTTTAACATAATTCTATATCCTATGTTTTTCATATAAAGATAGCCAAATATCTTAATTTGGCTATCTTTTATTTTATATCTAAATTGAGCGTTTAATTTCAACCACTTCAAAGACTTCGATTTGGTCGCCGACTTTGACATCGTTGTAGTTTTTCACGCCAATACCACATTCCATACCACTACGCACTTCTGCAACGTCATCTTTGAAGCGGCGGAGAGATTCCAATTCGCCTTCAAAGATTACCACGTTGTCGCGTAATACACGGATTGGGTTGTTACGTTTCACGACCCCTTCGGTTACCATACAACCTGCGATTGCACCGAATTTAGGGTGGCGGAAGACATCACGCACTTCAGCAAGCCCGATAATTTCTTGTTTAAATTCAGGTTGTAACATTCCGCTCATTGCCGCTTTGATTTCGTTAAGTAGTTCATAAATAATTGAATAATAACGTAAATCAATACTTTCATTTTCAATGATACGGCGTGCTGACGCATCGGCACGAACGTTAAAGCCGACAATAATCGCGTTTGAAGCCGCCGCAAGGGTGGCATCAGTTTCGGTAATTCCGCCCACACCTGAGCCAACCACATTCACTTTCACTTCTGGGGTTGAAAGCTCTTGGAGGGCTTGAACGATCGCTTCAACCGAGCCTTGAACATCGGCTTTTACAATCACGTTCAATTCTGCCACATCGCCCTCAGCCATATTGCTAAACATATTTTCAAGTTTCGCTTTTTGCTGACGAGCGAGTTTCACTTCGCGGAATTTACCTTGACGATACAATGCCACTTCGCGCGCTTTTTTCTCATCACGCACCACCGTGGCTTCATCACCCGCTGACGGCACGCCTGATAAGCCTAGCACTTCCACAGGAATTGAGGGGCCTGCTTCTGAAATTTCTTTACCGTTTTCATCACGCATTGCACGCACACGACCATATTCAAAGCCACAAAGTACAATGTCACCACGGCGTAATGTGCCTGATTGAACGAGGATTGTTGCCACTGGACCGCGACCTTTATCAAGGTAAGATTCAATCACCACACCCGTTGCCATTCCATCTTTCACTGCACTGAGTTCTAATACTTCAGATTGCAATAAAATCGCATCAAGCAATTCATCAACGCCCGTTCCTTTTTTCGCTGAAACATAAACGAATTGCGTATCCCCACCGAATTTTTCGGCGATTACTTCGTGTTGTAGTAATTCTTGCTCTACGCGATCTGGGTTGGCTTCAGGTTTATCAATTTTGTTCACCGCCACCACAATTGGCACGCCTGCTGCTTTCGCGTGTTGGATCGCTTCGATGGTTTGTGGCATCACGCCATCATCAGCCGCCACCACTAGCACTACGATATCTGTCGCTTTTGCACCACGCGCACGCATTGAGGTAAAGGCCGCGTGTCCTGGGGTATCCAAGAAAGTGATCATTTTGCCGTCATCGGTTTCAACGTGATATGCACCAATGTGCTGGGTAATCCCACCCGCTTCGCCTGCAGCTACTTTCGCTTTACGAATGTAGTCAAGTAAAGAGGTTTTACCGTGGTCAACGTGTCCCATAATGGTAACCACTGGTGCACGATTTACTTTTTCCGCATTCACATCACGATCGCCTAATACAGATTCTTCTAGCTCATTTTCTTTACGCAGGATCACTTTGTGTCCCATTTCTTCAGCAACAAGCTGTGCGGTTTCTTGGTCGATCACTTGGTTGATGGTGACCATTTCGCCCATTTTCATCATTGTTTTGATGATTTCGGTGGCTTTCACTGCCATTTTGTTGGCTAATTCCGCTACGGTAATGGTTTCACCAATTACCACATCACGGTTTACCGGTGCGGCTGGTTTAGTAAAGCCCTGTTGTAAGCTGCTGCCTTTTTTGCCTTGTTTACCTTTAAAGCCTTTTCCGCCTTTAGCATCTTTTTGGTTACGGCGATTGGATTCACGCTCGTTTTTGTTGCTATCGTCTTCGCGTCCGCCTTTTTTCGCTTTGGCTACTTTATTTTTGCCACGACCACGATTTTCATTACGGCGTTCTTCTTCATCTTCCGCTTCACGCGCATAGCTTGAAGTGAGATGATAATCTGAATAATCTTCAGAATTTTCATTTTTTTCATCCGCACTTGCAAGATCTGCATAACGTTTTGCTTCTTCTGCGGCTTTGCGTGCTTGCTCTTCCGCTTTTTGACGAGCTAATTCATCAGCTTTACGGCGTAACTCGGCTTCTTCCGCTTTCAAGCGCTCTTTTTCTTCATCAACCGCTTTGTTGGCCGTTTCTTTTGCTGATTTTTCTGCTTTTTCTTTCGCTTTTTGTTCAGCTTGACGTTTTGCCTGTTCAGCTTTTTCCGCGTCTTTTTTCGCTTTTTCAGCTTCTTTCTGCGCTTTTTCTGCGGCTGCTTTCTCTTCCGCCGCTTTCTTTTCCGCTTCTTGTTTTGCTTTTAAGCGTGCTTCTTCTTCAGCACGGATAGCGGCTTCCGTTGGCACAGTACGTTTTTTACGCACTTCCACTTGTACAGTTTTGTTTTTACCTGTACTGGTTGTGGTGCTTGCCGTGGTTTTCGTACGGCGCTGTATGCTTAATTTTTTCGGTGCATCCGATTTTTTTACTTCATCTACCATAATTTTACACCCCTTTTTATTCTTCGCTGAACCAACAAATGTTGCGTGCTGCCATAATTAAATCCGCTGCTTGCTCAGTGCTTAATTCTTCAATATCGGCTAAATCATCAACACCTTGCTCCGCTAATTCTTCTAAGGTGGTGATTTGTTTTTCTGCAAGTTTGAACGCAAGATGACGGTTCATTCCTTCAAGATTGAGTAGCTTGTCTTCAATATGCGCTTGTTTTAACGCTTCTTCTTCCGCTAATGCAGCGGCTGTTAGTGCATCTTTCGCGCGGGTTTGCAACTCTTCCACTAAATCTTCATCTTCTAAACCATCAATCGCAGTAAGTTCGCTCACTGGCACATAGGCTAACTCTTCTAAATTAGTGAAGCCCTCTTCAACCAGAATTTGCGCGAATTCTTCGTCAATTTCTAAGGCGTTCATAAAGAGTTTCAACACTTTGTTATCTTCAGCTTGATGTTTTTCATTTAGCTCTTCTGTGGTCATTACATTTAACGCCCAACCTGTAAGCTGTTTGGCTAAACGCACGTTTTGACCATTGCGTCCGATGGCTTGTGGTAAGTTTTCCGCTTCAACAGCAATGTCCATAGAATGGTTATCTTCATCAACCACGATAGACGTTACATCGGCTGGCGCCATTGCGTTAATCACAAATTGTGCAGGATTGTCGTCCCACAATACGATGTCCACACGCTCACCACCTAATTCATTGGTGATAGCTTGCACACGCGCGCCACGCATACCCACACAAGCACCCACTGGATCAATACGTTTATCATTGCTTTTCACAGCAATTTTGGCACGCGAACCTGGGTCACGGGCTGCACCTTTAATTTCAATTAGCTCTTCACCAATTTCTGGCACTTCAATACGGAAAAGCTCAATGATCATTTCAGGTTTTGCACGGGTAACAAAAAGCTGTGCGCCTTTGCTTTCTGGGCTAACGCGATATAACACGCCACGCACACGATCACCTGGGCGGAAATTCTCGCGCGGTAACATATCTTCACGCAAAATCACCGCTTCTGCTTGCTGACCTAAATCTAAAATAATATTTTCACGGTTTACTTTTTTCACCGTTCCCGTAACAATTTCGCCTTCATTAGAGCGGAATTGCTCAACGATTTTATTACGCTCCGCTTCACGGATTTTGCTGCTGATCACTTGGCGTGCGGTTTGCATTGTAATGCGATCAAAGGCAACGGATTCAATTTGATCCTCAATGTAATCACCTAATTGCACACTTGGATCATCAAACTGTGCTGCTTCAAGTGTGATTTCTTTGGTTGGATTTGTTACCTCTTCCACCACTAACCAACGGCGGAAGGTATCAAATTCACCTGTTTTTGGATCAATCACCACACGGACATCAATTTCTTGATCGTATTTTTTCTTAGTAGAAAGTGCGATTGCGCTTTCTAATGCTTCAAAAATCTTTTCGCGTGGTAACAATTTTTCATTTGAGACCGCTTCTGCCGCCAATAAAATTTCTTTACTCATATTTCCTTCCTATATAAAACTAAAATTGAGGCACGACATTGGCTTTTTGAATATTGCCATACACCAAAACTTGTGGTTGCCCATCAACGATCAGCGTGATCATATCGTTTTCTACTTTCTCTAATTTACCTTGCCATTTACGGCGTTCCAACACAGGAATACGCAAATGCACCACAATTTCTTCGCCAATATAGCGTTGATATTGTTCAAGGGTAAATAATGGACGATCCACGCCCGGTGAAGACACTTCAAGGTTATATTTATCCGAAATCGGATCTTCCACATCTAAAATGGCGCTGACTTGACGGCTTACATCCGCGCAATCATCAATGCTCACCCCACCTTCTTTATCAATGTAAAGACGTACCGTTAAAAAACGGCCAACACGCTGACATTCAATACCCCAAAGTTCACAGCCTAAATCTTCAATAGAACCTTTTAATAAATCTGATAATTTCTCTTCTAAAGTTGCCAAAACAACCTCCTTAATCAAACTTAGGACGTAAAAAAAGGGCTAATCAGCCCAGTTCTACATCTAAATTGCTCGTACAAAAAAACCCCAAAATTGGGGTTCTTTCTACTGAACTTGTTATGAATTGGTTGCGGGGGCTGGATTTGAACCAACGACCTTCGGGTTATGAGCCCGACGAGCTACCAAGCTGCTCCACCCCGCGTCCGAAATATGTGGCGTATTATACGCATAGAAAAACAAATAGCAAGGCTTTATCAAAAAAACTTACAAAAAAAAGCACCGCACTTATTTGTTTGGCGTGTTTTCAAACAAGCGATAAATGGCGATTAAATCCATTCTTGCAATAGGTTTGAAAGGCAATAATAAATAATATAACCAGCGGTTTTTGGCAATAAAGGATTGTGTTTGTTGCCAAATTTCTGGCTCACAATATTGCTGATATTTTTCTACCGTTAAACGCATTTGCTCATCAGAAATGCAGTCAGAACGCCCAAGGCTATGGATAAAAATTAAGCTATCCCGTACCTTTTGCCAATTTAGCTTGGCGTGATTGGAACGGGATTCAAAATCAATAAATTGCACCTTGCCATCGTGCCACGCCATATCACGAAGCGCTGGGCGGCCGTGAACTAAGCCTTTTTTATGCAGATCCGTTAAGGCCTTTGCGCCGTCTGCTAAAATCGCCAATTTTTCATCAGAACTGAGATCAGGCTTATCCACCCAATAACTGATAGTTTTGCCTGCATCTTTTAGCACTAAAAAATCTTCGCCAAATGCCATTAATTGTGGCACAGGGGCATTTTTTTCGGCTAAAAATTGTAAGGTTTTCAATTCATTTTGAAAGGCCTTTTGCGGTTGCGGTTTGAGTAAACGCCACACGCCTTTGAGTTGTTCAGGTTGTTTGAGCCAATAGCGCTGATCGTCATAATCAAAGCTCACAATTCGCTCGCCTTTATGCTGTTTAAGCAAGGCTTGCACCTTTTCTTGAAATTCACTATTTTGTGCCGACATCAAACAACCTCATTTTTACTTAATCATTATTTCCAAACATCAGGATTCACGCCACGTTTAAGTAGCTCTGGATGTTCTTCAATTTTAAATTCTGGCTCACGAATACCAGCTTTAATTTGGCGTTGATAATCTTTTAATAACGTCCACACAATCGGTGAAAGCAATACGATAGACACCAAGTTAATTAGCGCCATCACCGCCATTACGGTATCGGCAAAGTTCCACACCACATTACCTGAATTCACCGCACCGAAATAAACGAAAAATAGCACCACTAAACGGAAAATAAACACTACCACAGGGCGGTTTTTCAGGAAGCGGATATTGCTTTCTGCGTAGGCATAGTTACCAATAATCGAAGAAAACGCAAATAACAATAAGATGAACGCAAGGAAATGCAAGCCAAATTCCCCAACGTGATATTGTAGCGCATTTTGCGTCAGAGAAATGCTTTTCAGCGTTTCGCCGCCGTAGTTGTCTGATAGCAAAATGATGATTGCCGTACAAGAACACACAATGATGGTATCCACAAACACGCCAAGCATTTGGATTAAACCTTGGCTTACTGGGTGCTTAACATCTGCTGAAGCCGCAGCATTTGGCGCAGAACCCATACCTGCCTCATTCGAGAATAAACCACGCTTAATTCCCATTAACATTGCTTTAGAGAAAATCGCCCCGAACATACCGCCAGCCATTGCGTCAAAAGAGAACGCACTATGAATAATATTACTGATTACAGTTGGGATCATTTCAATGTTCATTCCCATAATGATCGCTGCCATAATTAAATAAAACAGCGCCATTGTTGGCACAACTTTAGCGGAAACTTTACCGATTCGCTTCACCCCCCCAAAAATAATTGAGGCAGTTAAAATTACTAACCCAATTCCTACATAGCTTGGTGTCCATTTCCACGCATTGCCTGTGGCTTCTACAATCGCATTGGATTGCACCGCATTAAAGGCAAAACCAAAAGTAAAAATTAACGCAATAGCAAAGCACGCCGCCAACCAGCGAGATTTTAAGCCTTGCACAATATAATAAGCGGGGCCACCACGGCTCACGCCATCTTTATCTTTTAATTTATATAATTGAGCAAGAGAAGATTCCGCTACCGCACTGGACATTCCGATCAACGCCGTAACCCACATCCAGAACACTGCGCCTTCACCACCAATGGCAATCGCTGTGGCGACCCCACCAATGTTACCCACGCCCACACGGCTGGCTAAGCCTGTCGCAAAGGCTTGGAATGGTGTTAAAGAATCCCCCGTAGAGGCACGTCCAAACCACATCTCACGCAAACTTTGTGGAAATAAGCGTAACTGCACTAATCCTGTGGTGAGCGTAAAGAAAATACCCACGCCTAATAAAGTGATTACGGTAATATCCCAAAGTGGGCCATCAAATGTTTCCACAAACCACGTTAGAGCCTGCTCCACATTGCTGATAATTTGCTCAATCATAAACTTCTCCTCATAATGAAAGCAGGCATTTTAATGGATTTTATATAAAGAGAGAACAATTAGGATAAAAAAGAGAATAAAAAATCAAAAAAGTGAATATTCTTAAAAAATTTTTCAAAAAATTATCGCAGTTTATTATTTTATATTTAATACACTTACTAAAAAGAGTGAGCATACTCCCCGTAAAAAACTAAAAATTATTCATAATCCCATAAAAACGATACCGTTTTAATCTATGCTGTTGATCGCCTCACAGCAAAACACGCTGAGTGGAAAATGCCTTTACCTTTAATTTGCAAAAATGTGAGCTATATCACATTCTATTTTTAATAAACGCTTACAATGAAATTGAAATTATGGTTTAATAATTTTAAAATTAATAAATTAAAAATAACAAACTTAACGACAACCTAATTTAAGAAGTTAAAGGAGCAACTATGTCAAACATCTTAGATCAATTCTCACTGAAAGGAAAAATTGCTTTAGTTACAGGCGCATCATACGGTATCGGCTTTGCTATCGCTTCTGCATTAAGCCAAGCAGGAGCAAAAATCGTATTCAACGATGTAAATGAAGAAAACTTGAAAAAAGGCCTTGCCGCTTATAAAGAAGCAGGCATTGATGCGCACGGTTATTTATTTGATGTAACCGATGAAAACGCAGTAAAAGAACACGTTGCCAAAATTGAAAACGAAGTGGGCGTGATTGACATTCTTGTAAACAATGCGGGTATCATTCAACGTATCCCTATGTTAGAAACCACCGCAGCGGACTATCGTAAAATTATTGATATTGATTTAACTGGGCCGTTCATTATGTCAAAAGCCGTATTACCTTCAATGATCAAAAAAGGACACGGTAAAATCATCAACATCTGCTCAATGATGAGTGAATTAGGTCGCGAAACCGTGGTGGGTTACGCTTCTGCAAAAGGTGGCTTAAAAATGCTAACCAAAAACATCTGTTCAGAATTTGGTGAAGCCAACATTCAATGTAACGGTATCGGCCCGGGTTACATCGCTACCCCACAAACCGCACCATTACGCGAAAGACAACCAGACGGCTCACGTCACCCATTCGATCAATTCATCATCGCCAAAACCCCTGCCGCTCGCTGGGGAACGCCAGAAGATCTCGCAGGCGCTGCGGTGTTCTTATCCTCTGACGCCTCAAACTTCATCAACGGTCATATTCTATACGTTGACGGCGGTATCTTGGCGTATATTGGTAAACAGCCGTAAAATTTATCATGTAATTTTAGTTAGATGTAGAAGATCGTTAGGACTTCTACATTTTATAAATAACTTATAAATAACAATTCCCCCTTCTAGTATTACCAAATATCTTTTTCACTCAACTTATGTTATTTATCCATCCTATTTGATTGCCTATATTACAAAGTCGATCAAAATAATCTTAGCTTTTGATTCCCCGTACTATTTCACTTAAACAGATTAAAAACCTAAACCAATTGTTTATTTTTATTAATACTGATCATATCCCAGCTAACATCATCTAAATGTAGATAAAATTTTAGGAAAAGTAACGGCTCAACACAGCATAGCTAGTATAGGCTTACTCTTCGTCAAAAAAATTTGAAACAAATAAAGATCAGTAATTTAGTCGAAGACTTTTTTCTTTGCCTACCTTCTAACAAACAAAAGAAAGAAGATCGCTCAAGGAGCAAAATTCGTTCTTAACAACAAAGAAAAAACCTTGTAAACAAATAAAAACACCCTGTAAAAAAATGATTACATTTTCTAAAAAGTGCGGTAAAATTTACCGCACTTTTAGTTTAACTAGGAAAATATTATGAAAAACAAGACATTTGGAAGTGCCTTGCTTGTTGCGGGGACGACAATTGGGGCGGGAATGTTGGCGATGCCGCTCACTTCAGCAGAAATGGGTTTTGGCTATACCCTTGCGTTGCTCTTTATCCTGTGGATTTTGCTTTCTTACAGTGCGTTGCTGTTTGTTGAAGTGTATCAAAAAGCTGAACGCAAAGACGCAGGAATTGCGACACTCGCTGAACAATACTTCGGTATTACAGGGCGTGTGTTAGCGACCCTTTCGCTAGTGATTTTTATGTACGCCATTCTTTCCGCCTATGTAACAGGTGGCGGTTCGTTATTAGCGGGATTATTGCCATTTTTAGGGGATAATGCGACTTCCGTTTCTATCGTGCTATTCACAGTGGTGCTAGGCGTGTTTATCGTCATCAGCACTGGTGCGGTGGACGCACTCACCCGTTTATTATTCGTGATTAAACTGGTGGCGTTTGTGTTGGTGTTGGCAATGATGTTGCCATTGGTAACAAGCGATAACTTGCTTGCAATGCCATTGAAAGATTTCTTGATTGTATCGGCAAGCCCTGTGTTCTTCACGTCATTTGGCTTCCACGTTATTATTCCTAGTATTAACAAATACTTAGATGGCGATATTAAACGTTTACGCATTGCTATTATCGGCGGAACGGCAATTCCATTAGTGGCCTATATTTTATGGCAAATGGCAACCCACGGCGTGTTCCCACAATCGGAATTCGTGCGAATTGTAAATAATGATCCAACCTTGAACGGCTTAATCAATGCGACATTCCAAGCCACAGGTAGCTCATTAATCAGTGGCGCGGTGAGAACATTCTCAACCCTTGCATTAGTAACCTCATTCCTTGGCGTGGCGTTATCGCTGTTTGACTGCTTAGACGATTTATTAAAACGTGTAAACATTAAAGCGCACCGTATTCAGCTAGGTTTATTAACCTTTATTCCACCGTTGGCATTTGCGCTATTCTACCCAGACGGCTTTATCGCCGCCCTTGGCTATGCAGGACAAATGTTCACCTTCTACGGCTTAGTATTGCCTGTGGGCTTGGCGTGGCGCGCAAGAAAACGTTATCCAGATTTACCATATCGCGTAATGGGCGGTGGTTTAGGCTTAATTCTTGCGCTGTTATTAGGTTTATTAATTATGAATGTGCCGTTCTTAATTCAAGCAGGTTATTTACCACAAGTGATTGGTTAATAAATTGATTTAACAGAAAATTTCACTTAAGCCGATCGTCAGATCGGCTTTTTTTATCCATATCACAAGCCTTACACCTAAAAAGCATTATTATTTTTATTGAAACTAATTTTCAAAAATATAGAATTAGCAAAATTTATCTCACCTTTTTATCCTATTATGAATATCAGATTTACACCGATTGCAATGGCCGTTGCCCTTGCCTTACATAGCCCTTTGCTCTTTTCCCTTGATCGCCAAAGTGCGGTGGAAAAATTAAAAGATTTAGCCGAAAACTCACCAATAGAAGTCAATTGGCAAGACACCGATCGCACGGCGACAAGTGATTTTGTTAAACTTGCAAGAGCGATCCACGTTGATACCGGGGTGGATTTACGTTCTTTTAATGAAGGGGAAAAACGGACGAAAATAATCCGCCTGTGGATAGCACGGATACTGTGGAAGAAAACCGCCCTGAACCAATAGCTGATTCATAAAATACGCCAAAAGAAAAAATAGACGAAAATTCCACCGCACTTATTGATACTACGGAAGAACATCGTCCTGAACCAGCAGCTGATTTAGAAAATACATTAAAAGAAAAAACAGATGAAAATTCCACCGCTCTTGTGGATACTGCGGAAGAAAACCGCCCTGAACCAGCAACTGATTCAGAAAATACATCAAAAGAAAAAACAGATGAAAATTCCATCACTCTTGTAGATACAGCAAAAAACGGAGGTGCTGAAACCATAAATACGACCAAAACGGATAAAGACAATCCTAAGCATTTTGTGCGTCAATCTGATCCGAAATACTCCGGGTGGAGTGATGATGCGCGATTGCTTGATCAGGCTTTAGCAGAACTTGATAAGAAATACTACGCTGGAACACTCACTGCTGAGCAGGAAAAATGGGCCAATAAATTGGTGAATATCGATCGCCAACATTTTGCCGAGTATGTTTTTTATCAGGGCATTCAAACTTTCGCCCATCAGCAACAAGTGATGTTAAACGCACAACAAGGCGCAACACTAACTTGGTTAAATAATCTTGCTCAACATCAACAAAGCACTGTTTGGTTAACCCTAGACAATGCCAATATTGAGCCAGAATTAACTTATATTCATAACAAATCACGTTTTAATAATGTGGCAATTAATGGCTTGAAAGTGGAGGGCAAACATAAATTGGCCGCACGTTTAAGCAATCAAAGACATAACTATGAAGAACGTTACAAAGCGGTAACTAAATCCTTAAAAGAAAGATTTACCGAATTGCAACTCCGCTACGGCTATGCCTTATCGCCGCAAATTGAATTGTTCGGTGCGGTGAATTACGGCAAAGGTAAGCTGAAATACCAAAGCAGCTTTAATGCTGAACGCAACAACAATGAAGGCCGCACAACGGGCTATGGCGCCAATGTTGGAATGGCGTGGCGTTATCCGATTACGGCGAATTTAAGCTGGCACAATATGTTTGATCTTGCCTACGGATACAAAGAATTATCTCATTTGACAACGAGCAATGATGTTCAAATAAGTAAACTGAAAACCCAGTTTAGTAGTCTTGGTGCTGTTTCCCAGCTTAATTACCAATTCGGTAATATCAATCTTTTTGCTCACACGCGCGTGCAAAAAACCTTATCCAGCAAAACTAAAGGCGAGGCAAATTATTTCGGCGTACAAACTAAGGTAGATCAACGCAATAAGATTTACCCGAAAACTCAAGTACAGTTTGGTGCGGGCGTGAGTTACCAGCATCAGGGTTGGAAAGTGTCCACCAGTTTTAATACAGGTAATTACCGCCAACGTGATATCAATGCTGAAATAGGTTACACTTTCTAAGTGTTATACTTTGCTAACCGATAACAATCCGCACATTTCACATGCGGATTGTTATTCATCACTAATGTAACGAACCATGAATTTACCACCGACTAACAAAGCATATCTGTATTTGAAATGAGTTTTAAATCTTGACAATTTTTGGGGTTATTTCGCTGACTACAAGAATACTGTAATTCCCCCTATGTTTCAGATTACGATGAGCCAATTGTTCTAGCATTAGTTTACGAGGTTTTGTCCTGTTAGCTTGTTATATTGGCCGTTCTCACAGTTGTTTCTAGGGCAGAAAAGCATCTATTTCAGGCAGAACCAATTTTTATAGAAAACCCTGTCACTGACATTCCCCATACCTCATCACTCTCTCATTTTAAAAATAACACATTGATAAAATTGTAAATTTATCAAGCTTTATTTCCTGTTTTGATTGATTATAAAATTAATGTGTGACACTTTTTTTCGAGAGGATAATTCTTTTTTACTACCTAGAGCTCCAGAAGCATTTTGATAAAATAATGGAAATTTTCCTTTTCACTGGAGTTTGCTAGGATTCACAACGTAATTCATACACAAAGCAACTTTTGAGCATGCCTTAGATTCAAATACTTTGGTTATTTGTGGGTGATAGATTGTCAAAGCACGTGAATTGTCGAAAGTTATTGGCGAGTACGCGCAAAATTTACCTAAAAAAAGATTAATTGACATAAATTGAACAAAAATTTATATTATTAACAGTTATAAAAATGCAGTTAGGTATGCAATAGACAATTACTTGATTGCGTTTTAGTTTTGTTTTTTAACCTAGATGAACCAATATGACAAATAAATTTAGTTTAGTAACTTTAGGTATTTTGTCTTTTTGTGGAGTGGAAACTGCACAGGCTACAACTGAGATTGATGCTAGACGTGAAGAGATTATTATTTTTTCACGTCAAGGTGAAACACAGCTCAAAGCCGCCATTCCCCAACTCAAGACGCTTTATCAACAAACTCATGATTGAAGGTACGTGATGATTTAATCGCATTACTTATGCGACAATCACGTTATGCTGAAGCCATTTCTTTTTGTGCTAATTGTACGCCAAATCAATATTCTGAAAATGAATTAGCGAATCTGGCACGTGCTTATCGCAATGAAAAGCAGTTTAAGCAATCCTTAAAATTTGGGGCTGTAGTAGATTAGCCCTAAATTTCACACCATTTTCGCAATATTTTTAACTGCTCTTTTGGTGGCCCAAAGTTAAACCGAAATTCACATTCCTTCAAGAATAAAGAAAAGTTTTTTCGGTTAATTCCATTATATTTTCGCAGTATCCGCTTCGCCTGATTCCAAAAATTTTCAATGCCATTAATATGATTTTGTTTCACCGCAAATAGCTCGGAATGATTGATTC
>NZ_CBCSDH010000004.1:0-151685 GCF_965138825.1 Avibacterium endocarditidis | reverse complement strand
CCTAANTCCATGCCGAACTTAGAAGTGAAACGCTGTAACGCCGATGGTAGTGTGGGGAATCCCCATGTGAGAGTAGGACACCGCCAGGTATTGAATGAGAGAANAACGCCATTGAGGGAACTCGATGGCGTTTTTTATTTGTTTTATTTTATATCTCCTATTTTGGGTTTTATTTTGAGGGGGCTTTTTTCGCTTAATTTAATCTTGTCTATCTTAATTTATCTTCTCTTTCGTTTTCTTGTTGGTTGAATAATAATGTCAGTGAATTTTACCATTTATGCTGTAAGCAAGAGTAAAATAAATAAGGCAGAAAACATATAAAAACTTAGCAAAATTACACCGCATTTTGGTTTTATGCTTTTTAAGAGAGCCTTAGTAAGCGATAAATAAGAACGAAGCATTTTCACTCTTATTTATATTTTGGCATTATTGTAAGTGCGGTGTTTTTCTAATTATTTATTCGCCAAAATCACCGCTCTTTTTGGTGCTGGATAGCCTTCAATGGTTTTGCTGTGATCGTTTGGATCAAGGAAATCAATCAAGCTTTCATTTTCTAGCCATTCGGTTTTACGTTGTTCTTCAAGGCTGGTTACCGCCACATCTACACAGCGCACATTGTGGAATCCGCTTTTTTCTAGCCATAAAATCAAGGCCTTGACTGAAGGGATAAAATACACGTTTTTCATTTTTGCGTAGCGATCTTGTGGCACAAGCACCGTGTTTTCATCACCATCAATAACTAAGGTTTCAATCACTAATTCACCGCCAGCTCTTAGCTGATTTTTCAATTGTGCAAAATGTTCAAAAGGCGATTTGCGATGATACAGCACGCCCATTGAAAAGACGGTATCAAACACACCTAAAGGCTGCATTTGCTCAATGCCCAGGGGGACTAAATTGGCACGGCGGTCATTATTTAGTAATTTACGCACCGCTTCAAATTGGCATAAAAATAATTCAGTAGGATCGATGCCCACTACCATTTTTGCGCCTTCACCCACCATTCGCCACATATGATAACCACTGCCACAGCCCACATCTAAAATCACGCGATCGTTGAGTGGGGCAAGGTGAGGCAGCACGCGATCCCATTTGAAATCAGAACGCCATTCGCAATCAATATGAATGCCATAAAGATGATAAGGCCCTTTGCGCCAAGGCATTAATTGCTTGAGATGATAAATAATGCGCTGACGCTCGCCTGCGCTGAGTTCAAAATCGCCCTCAGATTGCACCGCACTTTTTAAATTAATCTGATTGGCGTGCAAATCAGGCAGAAAATCTACAATTTTTGCCCATTTGGCGTAATCGCCGTGAGTTTGCTTTTCCCACTGTTTAAGTTGAGCGGGTAACGTTTCAAGCCAAGCAGAAAGCGGGCCGGTTGCAATTTGTTGATAAAAAGGACGAAAATCGATCATAATTTATAAACTGAACATTCCAAAAGAAATAGTTAAAATTTGAGAAAGGTCATATTTTACCTGATTTGGTACTGTTATTCTATTTCCCTTTTCGCTAGACTAGCCAGCAGAAAAATAAGCAAATAAGATTAATATGGAAACCGTAGAATTATTAGTTAATGTAACGCCAAGTGAAACCCGCATCGCCCTTGTGGATACGGGGATTTTGAAAGAAGTGCATATCGAACGCCAAGCCAAACGTGGCATTGTTGGCAATATTTATAAAGGGCGAGTAACGCGTGTGTTGCCCGGAATGCAATCAGCTTTTGTGGATATTGGCTTGGAAAAAGCGGCCTTTTTGCACGCTTCTGACATTGTTTCGCATACAGAATGTGTAGATGAGAACGAGAAAAAACAGTTCATCGTCAAAGACATTGCGGAGCTTGTGCGTGAAGGGCAAGATATTGTGGTGCAAGTGGTGAAAGATCCCCTTGGCACGAAAGGCGCAAGGCTGACCACGGATATTACGCTACCTTCTCGCTATCTCGTGTTTATGCCAGAAAATAGCCACGTTGGCGTGTCGCAACGGATTGAAAGCGAAGAAGAACGTGCGCGCTTAAAAGATCTGGTATTACCGTTTTGCGATGAATTAGGCGGATTTATTATTCGTACGGCGGCGGAAGGGGCGCGAGAGGAAGATCTGCTGCAAGATGCCGAATTTTTAAAACGCTTATGGCGCAAGGTAATGGAGCGCCGCGCAAAATATCCAACACGTTCAATGCTTTATGGTGAACTTGCGCTGCCGCAGCGTATTTTGCGTGATTTTATTGGAGTCGATTTAGAAAAAATCCGCATTGATTCCCATCTTTGCTTTGATGAAGTGAAGCAATTCACCGAAGAATTTATCCCAAGTTTGACGGACAAGTTAATGCTACATTCAGGCAAGCAACCCTTGTTTGATGTCTATGGGGTGGAAAATGCCATTCATACCGCATTAGACAAGCGTGTTAATCTCAAATCGGGCGGCTATCTCATCATAGAACAAACGGAAGCAATGACCACCATTGACATTAATACCGGCGCATTCGTGGGGCATCGTAACCTTGAAGAAACCATTTTCAATACTAATATTGAAGCCACCAAAGCCATTGCGCAACAGCTTCAGCTACGCAATCTCGGCGGCATTATCATCATTGATTTTATTGATATGCAAAAAGAAGAGCATCAAACCCGCGTGCTGGAATCTTTACAAGAAGCGCTGGCGAAAGATCGCGTAAAAACCAGTGTGAACGGCTTTACTCAGCTCGGTTTGGTGGAAATGACGCGCAAACGCACCCGCGAAAGTTTAGAACACGTTCTATGTGATGAATGCCCTGAATGTAGCGGACGTGGACGAGTGAAAACCGTAGAAACCATTTGCTACGAAATTATGCGTGAAATTATCCGCGTACATCACCTTTTCGACAGTGAAAAATTTGTGGTGTATGCTTCAAGAGCCGTAGCGGATTATTTGATCAACGAAGAAAGCCACGGACTCGTGGCAGAATTAGAAGTATTCGTTGGCAAACAAATTCAAATAAAAACCGAAGTGTATTACCACCAAGAACAGTTTGACGTGGTAGTAATGTAAAACTTCCTCAAAAAGCACCGCACTTTGTTTGAGAGTAGATTAAGGCAGATCAAAGTGCGGTCTTTTTTTACGAATTTTTTGCGATAAGCCCTGCGGAATCAGCATTCCTTTCTTGCACGACTTGAGAAATTAGCGTAAATTATCAACGTATCATTTGATGATACATTAACTGTTTTGTGAAAGTGAGTAAAGCAATGAATATCAAAGTTGAAATCAAACAGTGGGGAAATAGTAAAGCCGTGCGTTTGCCAAAGGATTTTGCTGCTGCAATGAATTTAAATGCGGGAGATATGTTGGAATTTGCGCAAGTTGATGAACAAACCATTAAAGTTGTTGTGCTACCCAATCCAAGCAAGGTAAAGAAAAAAAGATTAAGCCTTGCGGAACGTATCGCAATGACATCGCATAAAACGTTGCCTGCTTGCGATGAATGGGATTCCATTGAACCTGTGGGAGGCGAAGTTTAATATGGTAAAATCGCCCTTTGATCGTGGTGATATTATCTCGGTGTGTTTAAATCCGACGGTTGGAAAAGAAATTCAAGGAGAACGCAGACCTGCGTTAGTGCTGAGTAGTCGTGCTTTTCATCAATTGGGTTTTATGAAAATTGCGCCGATTACACAAGGTAACGCTGAAATGGCAAGAGAAAATGGCTTTGCTGTTACCTTAAGCGGTACAGGCTGTAAAACGCAAGGTATTATTCTAGCTTATCAAACAAGAACCATTGATTTTAGAAATCGAGATGCGAAGAAATTAGAATCTGCACCAGATTATATTGTGTCAGAAGTGCAAGATATTGTTGAATCCATACTCAGAGATTAATATTATGGTTTAAGCTGTTAGCTTGACTAACAGCTTTTTTATTTTTAATGATGATTAAAACGAGAAAACAATGCTAAATAAAGTAACCCAATCCCTACTTGCGCCGAGTCAGTTGGCAACGCAAGATTTAATGAATGTGTTTAACCTAATGGATCACCGCAATATTGATTATGCGGACTTATATTTCCAGCTTAGCCAAGATGAAAGTTGGGTGTTAGAAGACGGTATTATTAAAGAGGGCGGTTTTCATATTGATCGCGGTGTGGGCGTGCGTGCGGTGAGTGGTGAGAAAACTGGTTTTGCTTATGCGGATCAAATTAACTTGGCGAGTCTGCAGCAATGTGCCAATGCAGTGAAAGGCATTGCGCAGCCTACGCAACAAAGTTTTATTTTGCCACAGCCGTTCACACCAGTTTCTGCGGTGCAACGCTATGCGGCGATTAATCCACTGGAAAGCCTCAGTAAAGAAAAGAAAATTGAATTATTGCATCTGGTGGATCGCACTGCGCGTTCGGCTGATCCGCGTGTTACCAAAGTTTCTGCTAGTTTAAGTGCAATTTATGAAGAAGTGTTGATTGCCGCCACTGATGGCACATTAGCCGCGGATATTCGCCCTTTAGTGCGTTTGTCTATTTCTGTTTTGGTGGAAGAAGATGGCAAGCGTGAGCGTGGTGGCGCAGGTTGCGGCGGACGCTTTGGATTAGATTGGTTCTTTGAGATAGACAACGGCGAAATGCGCGCAGTGGCGTTTGCCAAAGAAGCGGTGCGACAAGCTTTGGTGAATCTTAATGCGATCCCAGCACCTGCTGGATTAATGCCTGTTGTGCTTGGTGCGGGCTGGCCGGGCGTGCTATTGCACGAAGCGGTCGGACACGGCTTAGAAGGGGATTTCAATCGTAAAGAAAGTTCCTTATTTACGGGCAAAGTGGGCGAGCTGGTAACTTCACCGCTTTGCACCATTGTTGATGACGGCACATTGCCAAATCGCCGAGGCTCGCTCACCATTGATGACGAAGGCGTGCCAAGCCAATGTAACGTATTGATTAAAGACGGTATTTTGCAAGGCTATATGCAAGATAAAATGAATGCGCGCTTGATGGGGGGGGCACCTACGGGCAATGGTCGCCGTGAAAGTTATGCTCATCTGCCAATGCCAAGAATGACCAATACTTATATGCTTGAAGGAAAAAGTAAATTTGACGATTTGATTGCTTCCGTAGATCGTGGCATTTTTGCACCGCACTTTGGTGGCGGCCAAGTGGACATTACTTCAGGCAAATTCGTGTTCTCAACCTCTGAAGCCTATTTAATCGAAAATGGCAAAATCACCAAACCAGTCAAAGGTGCAACCCTTATCGGCAGCGGCATTGAAGTGATGCAAAATATCTCAATGGTGGCCGACAGCGTAGAAATCGACCACGGCATCGGCGTATGCGGCAAAGAAGGTCAAAGCGTACCCGTTGGGGTCGGCCAACCTGCATTAAAAATTGAAGAAATTACGGTGGGTGGGACGAGTTAGTTTACTTTTGTAAAAAACCTAGCGCTATCGCTAGGTTTTTTTATGAATTATTTATTAACGTTAAACGCCTCTAAAGCTCTTAATGAATAAGTATAGGCAGCGCCAGCGTTGAGGGCAATTGCCGTAGCTAATGCTGCGGCAACTTCTTCTTCCGTTGCGCCTGCTTTGACAGCTTCATCTGCGTGTACTGCAATGCAGCTTTCGCAGCGTGTGGTCACGGCAACGGCAAGGGCAATGAGCTCACGGGTTTTGGCATCGAGTGCGGAGGCTTCTATTGCACTTGATAATGCGCCATATGCCTGTAGCATTTTCGGGTATTTTTTGCCAAGTTCACTGAACGATTGTTTAACGTGGGCCTTTTCTTGTTTCCAGTCTTTAAACATTGTTTACTCCTATTTAATCAAATCATAGCTATTTAATTTGTGTTATTATGAGATGATTTGTTAGAGTTATCTTGCAAAATCATCTCAAGTTTTGGTTAAAAAAGTCTAACAAAATACGTTATGATGCTGGTTTAGCACAAGGAGAAAGCATTGGATATTTTGGATCATTTAATTGAACTGGCTCAAATTGAAGGGGAAATTCACACCCATTGTTTGTTTCAGGGGGATTGGCAGTCGCTACAACCAAGTGCGGGGCAAAATATGGGCGTTTTTCATATTATTGTGCGCGGTGAGTGTGAAGTTATTGTCAATAAAGAAAAAATTTTGCTGAAAGCGGGAGATATTTTCTTTTTACCTGAGGGGGAGTTGCACTATATTCAAAGCCGAAAATTTGCGGAAAATACACAAACCTTAATTGATAAGCGTGAAAATGGACTATTTCAAGTGGCGAGCAATAGTGTAGAAAAAAGTGATTTTGAAATGTTCTGTGGGGCGTTTTATTACGATAAGCAGTCTATTTTATTCAAAATTCTGCCGCATATTTTGCATTTTTCGATGTATCAAACGCCGATTGAGCAACTTGTCGCATTATTCCGTATTGAAGCTGAAGGGAAAGCGCAATTTGCAGGCAGATCTATTATTAATGCCCTTTCATCTGTGCTATTTTCCTACATTTTACGGCATTATATTGAAAAGCACGAAAGCAAAATGGGGCTGCTCGCGGTGCTACAGGACAAGCGTTTAGCGGTAGCAGTGCGAGCAATTTTGCAAAATCCAGAGAAAAATTGGAATATGGAAACCTTGGCAGAAATAGCGAATATGTCGCGCGCCAATTTTATTCGAGTTTTCCAAAAGAAAATGGATACGACACCAGGGAAATTTCTTTCCCAAGTTCGTATGCAGCAGGCATCAATGCTATTAAAAACAACGCAGAAAAACATTCTTACCATTGCTTTGGATATTGGCTACCAGTCAGAGGCTTATTTTAGCCGCGTCTTTAAGCAATATTACGGCATTTCGCCAAATCAATATCGTAAACAAGGAGAAACAGATGGCTGATCCACATATTCAATCACCGATGGATTGGTGTGATTATTTTACCGTCATCATTTATCGTTTAGGTTTTGTCTTAGCGGCAATAATGACAGCGCTTTTGCCTTATTATCCAGAGGTGACTTATTTAGGATTACTCAGTGCGGCGTTATGTTGTGCTTCATCATTACATATTTATTTGAAAAATATCCGTTTTCTACTGCAATTTGCCACTTGGGCGGCATTGTTATGCCATTTATATGGAATGCCGCAACTGGCTATGGGCGGCGCTTTGCTGACACTTGGCGGTTTGGCATTTAAAGAATATTTTTGTTTTCGTATTTGGGGATTAAATTGGCAACCTGTTTTTCTTGCTTTATTGTGGTTTGCAAAAGTGCTGAATTATTCCTTACTGCTCAATGGATTATCCGTTATTTCTGGATTACTTTTTGCCGTGCTTGCGATCCAAAAATGGCGAATGCCGTTACATTTTGATATTGGCGATAAGGGTAAATATCAAATTTAATTGCCTGCAAAATCAATGCAGGGAAAAATTTTATTTACAAAGAGATTATTGTCTTGACTGATTTCGCATTATAGAATTCAGCAGTTTCATTCCTGCTTTTATCAACGTAGGACTTTATTGATATTTTTTAAGAATAGGATAAACCCGTGATTTCACCTGAAAGCCAAGTGCTAGAACGCCATCTTTCTTTATTTGAAAATCGAAATGTATTATTTGCTGGGGCATTGAATGATGATTTTCCACAGCAATTACGCAACAAAGCGCAATCAGTTCATTGCTGGACGTGGTATTTTGATTATGCCGAAAACAAAAGTGCGGTGGATTTTTCCGTAGATTTTGTGCCAAAGGCTGATTTAATCGTTTATTATTGGACGAAAAATAAACAAGAAAATCAGTTGCAATTAATGCAGCTTTTATCACAATGCGAGCCTGAGCAAGAAGTGTTGATTATTGGTGAAAATCGCAGTGGAGTACGTTCAGCGGAAAAAACGCTTTCCCCTTTCGGCGAAATTGGCAAAATTGATAGCGCAAGACGTTGTGGGCTTTATCATTTTTGTTTGAAAAATCCACCGCACTTTGATTTAGCCAAATATTGGAAATCTTATCAGCACGCGCAACTTGGTGATTTGACGATTTTCAGCTTGCCGGGAGTATTCAGCGCAGCGGAATTAGATGTGGGAACGGCATTATTGCTTTCAACATTAGAGCGTCCGATCAAAGGTCGTGTGCTAGATATGGGCTGCGGTGCAGGTGTGATTGGAAGCTATATTAAACAGCATAATCCAAGTGTGAATCTTGTGATGACGGATATTCACGCTTTAGCTATTGCTTCAGCAGAGCGTACTTTGATAGAAAATCAACTTGAAGCAGATGTGTTAGCAAGCAATGTGTTTTCACAAATAGAAGGCAAGTTTGACTTGATTATTTCTAACCCGCCTTTTCACGATGGCGTGGATACTGCATTTCGCGCAGTGTCTGAGCTTATTCAGCAAGCTAAATGGCATTTAAATGAAGGGGGCGAGTTACGCATTGTTGCTAATGCTTTCTTACCTTATGCAGATTTGTTGGATCAGCATTTTGGCTCGCATCAAGTTTTGGCCAAAACCAATAAATTTAAAGTGTACTCAGTGCATTATTAAGATAAATAAAGTGCGGTGGTTTTTTGCTAAATTTTCCACCGCACTTTTTTAATCGGCTGTTGTAAGCCATTGCAACGAAATGCACTATTCTTTTTTCAGTAAGAACACGCCATAGTCAGCAAAATGCACATAGGCTTGTTTGATAGCAGGATCAAAACTATCAGGCTGGCAGTTGATGAGTAGCGGTTTACCGCCCCATTGCGCCACAATTTCCCAGTGATTACCCATATACACCGCACTTTGAATTTCACAGCGTTGAGTAGCATCGCCTTGCGCTGAAAGGCGTACCGCTTCAGGGCGAATGCCGACTAAACATTCTCCGTCTGGCAAACCGAAGGATTGTACATTTGGCAAGGTGAACGCGTATTGATTAACCGTTATCGTGCCGTTTTCAAGTTTGCCGTCAAAGATGCTACTTTCCCCCATAAAATTTGCCAAAAACAACGAGTTAGGGTGTTGATAAAGCTCTTTCGCAGAAGCCTTTTGCATAATTTTGCCTTTGTGCATTACGATCACTTCATCAGACACGGCGAAGGCTTCGCTTTGATCGTGGGTTACATAAAGGGAAGTGATGCCAAGGCGTTGTTGCAGCTCGCGGATTTTTTCACGCATACTGCGGCGTAAATTAGCGTCAAGGTTGCTCAGCGGTTCGTCAAACAATAGCACTTTAGGCTTTAGCACCAGCGCACGTGCTAAGGCGACACGTTGTTGCTGGCCACCTGAGATTTGATCCACATAGCGATCTTCAAAGCCCGCCAAATCCACCAATTCCAAGGCTTCTTTAACCCGTTGTTTGCGCTCTGCCGATCCCACGCCCTGCATACGCAAACCGTAGCCTACATTATCCCCAATGGACATATGTGGAAACAGCGCATAAGACTGAAACACGATACAAATATCACGATTTTGAATGGAAGATTTAGTGACATCTTCTCCGTCAATAAAAATTTGCCCAGAAGTAGGGCTTTCTAGCCCAGCCACAAGGCGTAGCACGGTGGTTTTTCCGCAACCAGAAGGCCCGAGCAGGGTAACCATTGAGCCTTGTTTAATAGAAAGATTGAGATCATCGATCACCACCGCTTTACCGAAGGATTTAGTCACATTTTTTAACACTAAAAAATCATTATTCTTCATTTTTACAACCTATTAATTCATTTTTTTCGCTTTAGAACGAGCAATTCGCGTGTCGCCCACCAACCAGTCAAATAGCAAAATAATTGCCATCATTACCACGATTAAAATTGAGCCATAAGCAATGGCAACGCCGTATTCGCCGTCTTCTACGCGGTTTAGAATATAAGAAGTGGCAACCCTTGTATCTGCGGTAACTAAGAAGACAATGGCGCTGACCGTAGTCATTGCGCGTACAAAACTGGTTACCAACGCGGAAAGCAATGCTGGCTTAAGCAGTGGGAAGACAATATACCAAATGGTTTTTAACGAGCTGCCTTTGAGTGAAAGCGAGGCTTCATCAAGGGATTTATCAAGCTGCCCTAAACCTGCCACGGCAGCGCGCATACCCACAGGCATATTACGCATTACCATTGAAAGCACGATGATGATACTTGTCCCTGTGATATAAATTGGCGCATTGTTAAAAGCAAGAATATAGGAAACCCCCGCTACCGTTCCTGGTACGGCAAAGCAAAGCAAGGTTAAAAATTCAAGGGTTTTCTTGCCTTTAAAATCACGGCGCACGGTGATGTAGGCAATCAATAAGCCAAAAATCGCTGTAATCGGAGCAGCGGTGGCGGCAAAAATTACCGTATGAATCAGCGATGGCCAAGCGCCGTCACTAAAGCCTTGTCCGAATAAGGTGAGATAATGCTTAAAGGTAAAAGTGTAATCCACGCCCCAGTTCATTGTAAAGCTGCCGTAGAAAATACTGCCGTATAGTACCGCATTAAACAGCACCCAGAAACCAAGGGTAAAAATAATGAAAAATTTCATCGCACTTGGCAAATCTTGCACATCACCGCGATAGGATTTGCCTGAAACGGTGACGTAAGAGCGATTGCCGATCCATAAATATTGGATCACAAAAATCGCCAAAGAGAAGATCAGCAAAATACTGCCTAAGGTGCTGGCCGAAGCATAATCTAACTGTGATCCTGCAATGTAGAAATAAATTTGCGAAGAAATCACATCAAAGCTGCCGCCTAGCACAAGTGGGGTACTAAAATCTGCTAAAGATTGGATTGCCACCACTAAAAAGGCATTGGCAAGCGCTGGTTTGAGCAAGGGGAAAATAATATTGAAAAAGGCTTGATAGCGGTTTGAACGCAGCGTATATGCCGCTTCTTCAATAGATGGATGAATGGATTTTAACGCCCCTTCTAAAATCATAAAAGCCATTGGCGTTAGCGCAAGCGTGTGGGCGATGATAATCCCAGTAAAACCATATAACCAGTTGCTGCTAAAGCCAAAATATTCCACTAAAAATTCCGTAACATAACCTGAACGCCCAAGCATTAAGGTTACCCCTAACCCCACCACAAAAGGCGGAGTTACAATCGGCAAAATGGAGAAAATCTTTCCGATCACGGCGGTGCGTTTAGCAATGCGAGTGGTGTAAAGAGCAAAAATCAAACCAAATAATGTAGCTAAAATGCCCACCGTAATTGCTACACTAAGGGAATTACCGATTATCCGAATGATGTAAGGTTTTTCGACAATGCTGATTACTTGGCTTGGCACAAATTCGCCGTTGTCATAAAACATCGAGATAAAAATCGCCAAGGTGGGATACACAATAAAAAAGAAAATCAGCAAGACAATGCTAATCAGCGAGGTGATGATGAATTTATCCCCTTGCATCACTTTCATCTTTGCCAAGCCTTGAGTGGCAAGGGCAATCAGGCTCAACATTAGGACAAAAATGGAATAGCCGAGATTGAATTTTTCTATTGTGGCAGAAATAAACACAAATAGGAAAATCGCCAACACCGCCAGAAATTCTGCCAGACTTTGCTGCCGTTTCCCTTTGAAAACAGCAGACAAAATTGGCACAAAAGCTAATGCAGCAAACCAAAACCAACTTAAATTAAAGCTCGCCCAGCCCATTGCTTCATAAATTTCATCAGGCGTGGATTCTGCCAAACCATAATACAACGCCATAGAAGGCAAACAGATAAAGCCCAACAATGCGAGCAAAATCCAAAATAGGCTGCTATTAAACATCTGTGACAGCTTTTTCATAACATCTCCGTGAAACAGCGATTATTTCGCCAATTTTACTTCATTCACCCATCTGTCAATAAGATGGCGGCGTGTTTCGTTTGAACCAAATTTATCAAAATTATAATCGATCAAATTCAAATCAGCAGGTTTGAGTGCGTAAGGTGAAGGCTCGGCATTAATGTTTGTGGCAACGTGATGAGATTGTGCTTCTTTCCACGACAATTCTTGCGCCTCTTTTGACATTACCCAATCAGCAAATAATTGTGCATTTTTTAAGTTACGCGCATTTTTAATAACGCTTACGCCACCAAGCTCATAACCTGTGCCTTCGCAAGGTACGACAAGTTCAATGGGCGCACCTTGTTGTTTTTCAAAAGAATAATTTTGTAAAAAACCGATACCAATCGCAGTTTCTCCCCTTGCTGTGTTGCGTGATGGGGCTGTTCCTGCTTTTGGATATTGTGAAATATTTTGATGGATTTGTTTTAGGTAATCAAAGGCTTTACCTTCTCCCCAAAGTTGCGTGAAAGTGGCAATGGCGGTGTAAGCTGTGCCAGAACTTTGTGGATCAGCAATTTGTACTTCATTTTTTAAGCGAGGATCTAACAGATCTTTCCAGCATTTTGGTATTTCTGTAATACCTAGTTTCTTCAAACGTTCTGTATTAACGCCAAAACCTAAAACACCCATATAAATAATAGAACTTTTTCCATTGCCAAGTTTTTGGAATTGGGTCATTACTTCATTGCGTTTCGGGAAATCATAAGACGCAATTAAGCCTAACTCACCTGCTTGGAGGTGGGTATCAAAAGGGCCGCCAACCCAAACATCTGCTTGAGGATTATTTTTCTCAGCTTCCATTTTGGCAAGGGTACTGCCAGAGCTATTACGAATAAAGGAAGTTTTTACATTGTATTTTTTCGCAAATCCTTGCACTGCCTTTTCGCATACAATATTCTGCGCACTACAATAAACCACCAATCGCCCTCCAGCGAAAGCCATATTAGAAAGACTTAATCCTGCTAATAATAGACTAGCTAAAATTAGATTGGACGTTACTTTTTTCATTACCCACCTCACTATGACAAAACTATTTACTGCGCCAATTTAACTTCATTAACCCATTTGTTAATCAAGCGTTTGCGTTCGTCTGATGCACCGTATTTCTCAAAATCATAATTGATGAGATTAAGCTTGGTTGGATCAAACGCGGTTGGTGATTGTTCGGCGGTGGTGTTGGTCAGTGTTTGGAAAGCGCGGCCTTTTTTCCACGCTAATTCTTGGCCTTCTTTTGATAATGCCCAATCCACGAATAATTTGGCGTTATCTAAGTTACGCGCGCCTTTTAAGATGCTCACACCACCAAGTTCATAACCTGTGCCTTCGCAAGGCACGACTAATTCAATTGGCGCGCCCTGTTGTTTTTCAAGGGCGTAATCGTGTAGGAAGCCAATCCCTACTGTGGTTTCACCTCTGGCTGTGTTGCGTGAAGGGGTGATACCCGATTTAGTATATTGAGAAATGTTCGGGTGAAGTTGTTTGAAGAAATCAAAGGTTTGATCTTCGCCCCATAATTGCACAAAGGTAGCAATGGCGGTGTATGCAGTGCCTGAACTTTGTGGATCGGCCACTTGAATTTCCCCTTTTAAGCGTGGATCGGTTAAGTCTTTCCAGCATTTTGGCACCTCTGTGATGCCTAGTTTTTTCAAGCGTTCAATGTTTACTCCAAAGCCTAAAATCCCCATATAAATGGCGGACGTGTAGTTGCCTTTGACTTTAGCAGGATCTTGGAATCTTGGCATAATTTGATCGACATTTGGCGAGCGGTAGGCTTCTAATAAACCCAGTTCGCCGGCTTGAGATTGTGGATCGAGCGTGCCGCCATACCACACGTCAGCTTGTGGATTTTTCTTTTCCGCTTCAATTTTCGCAAAGGTACTGCCTGAACCATTACGGATAAAAGACGTTTTCACATCATATTTTTTGCCGAAAGCTTGGGTTTCAGCTTCACACATTTCATTTGTGGCGCTGCAATATACCACCAAGCGTCCTTTGGCTTGCGCTTGCATACTGAAGATTAAGGCGGAAGTGGCAAGTGCGGTGGAAATTGCGAGAGAAATTGCTTTACATTTCATTGTGGTACTCCTTATGGTTTGGCGGAAAATCGCCTAGATCATTGATTAATCTAAATTAAATGAGCCTAATCCTATCCGAATGGAGTAAAAAATGCTGTGAACCACTTCACAAAATGAGAGATTTCTTTCGTTTTATTTCGTCAAAAGGGTGAAATTCTTAGAGGCTGTAGATAGCTCAAATGCAAAATGAATTATCAACAGCCCTATAAAAAAGCGAAATTTTTCTTTATAATTCTAAAATCACTGTAACTCCTCTATTTGAGCCATATTATGTCAGACCAAGATTGCATTATTATCGCTATCGCAGGGGCTTCCGCCTCAGGAAAAAGCCTTATTGCCTCCACCATTCATAAAGAACTTCGTGATGAGCTAAGTTGCGAAGACATTGGCATTATTTCTGAAGATAGCTACTACAAAGATCAAACCCACCTTGCTTTTGAAGAGCGCATTAAAACCAATTACGACCACCCAAATTCAATGGATCGCGATTTGTTGTTACAACATTTGCGTGCCTTAAAAGCAGGGCAAGCGGTGGATATTCCCGTTTATAGCTATGTGGAACACACGCGCACGGGGGAAACCACTCATTTCAAGCCGAAAAAAGTGATTATTTTAGAAGGCATTTTGTTGCTCACGGACGAACGCATTCGCCAAGAAGCGAGTATTTCTGTATTTGTGGATACGCCGTTAGATATTTGTTTTATCCGCCGTTTAAAACGTGATATGGAAGAGCGTGGGCGTTCTTTGCAATCGGTAGTGGATCAATATCGTGCTACTGTGCGTCCTATGTTCTTACAATTTATCGAGCCGTCTAAACAATATGCCGATATTGTTGTTCCACGCGGTGGAAAAAACCGTATTGCAATCAATATGTTAAAAGCACAAATTAGACACCTGCTGAAAAGCAAATAGGGGGCAAAATGAGATTGTGTGATACCGACATTGAACGTTATTTAGATGAGGGCATTATCAGCTTAACGCCGCGCCCAGATAACGACAAAATCAATGGCGCGACCGTTGATGTGCGTTTGGGCAATTCTTTCCGTGTGTTTCGTGAACATACCGCGCCTTACATTGATTTAAGCGGCAAAAAAGAAGAAGTTTCCGCTCAACTTGAGGCGGTGATGAGCGATGAAATTCTCATTGATGATGGTGAAGCCTTTTTTCTCCACCCTGGTGAACTGGCGCTTGCCACCACCTTTGAAGCGGTATCCTTGCCTGCCAATATTATCGGTTGGCTTGATGGGCGCTCTTCCCTTGCCCGCCTAGGATTAATGGTACACGTTACCGCACACCGTATTGATCCGGGTTGGAATGGGCGTATTGTGCTGGAATTTTACAATTCAGGTAAGCTGCCTTTGGCATTGCGTCCGAAAATGGTGATTGGTGCCTTGAGTTTTGAAGTGCTAAGTGGCGAGGCGGCGCGTCCTTATAATCGCCGTCAAGATGCCAAATATAAAGATCAGCAAAATGCGGTAGCCAGCCGTATTGATAAGGATAAATAAACAATGAAAAAGAAAGCGCTATGGCTAATCGCACTGTTGTGCGTGGGGCTGTGCTTTCTTTTTTGGCAGAAATCCCGTTTAACAGCCCAGCTTTCTGAACGCCTTGCACAGCAGCATATCCAAGTGGCACAAGTGGAAAGCCGGCTTTTTCCCACTCAACTATCCTTACATAATGTTAAGTTTCAACAAAAAGCGCGGTGGTTTTTCTTTGAAAAAATCGTGCTTGAACTCAATCCTACCGCGTTGCTTAGCGGTGATCTTAAGCTGAATGAAATTCAACTACATAACGGCAATATTGCTAACTCCCAATGGCAAGGGCTAAATGTTAGCCTAAAACCCACCGCACTTTCTTGGCAGGGCATTGCGCATTTACTCAATGCCTTACCACAAAACGCTCCGCTGAATTTGCAGAAACCGGTGCAAATGGCGTTTAGCGCGCAGGCAACACGAGCCGCAAGCCATATCCAGTTACAAGGCAATGTGCAGCTTTCTCATAATGGCCTAGCATTTGAACAAGTTGCAGGGCAATGGCAGTTTGAACGCCCCCTTTATGGTGATGTGGATACAATGGCGTTACAGTTAAAACAAGGGCATTTACACAGTGAAATGCAAGGCGAAACGAACCGCTATCAGCTTGATTTCACAGATTTGAGCATTAACCAAGTTCCCTTTTCACAAGGCAAAATTCTGCTTGAATTTCAACCGCACTTTATCAATGGCAAACTTACCTTAGCACCGCAAGGAAATGTGGATTTCCAATTTTATCAACAACCCGATCGCGCGCAGTTTTCCGCACAAAATATTGCCATAGAACAATGGCTTGCTTTGTTTAAGTTGCCAATGTTAGCCACGGGGCAGGCGCAATTAAAAGGGGAAGTGGCATTGATTGATCAACAAATTGAACAAGGGCAGGCCAGCTTACAAATCATCAATGGCAAGGTGAAAAACGTGAATTTGTTAGCCATTGTGGCACAACGTTTGCCGATTAATTATGATTCAGCGCGTTTGCAAAATATGGATTCGCCCTTTGAACGCCTTACCGCTCAGCTAATTTGGGATCAGCAAGAAATGCAATGGCAGAATTTGCAATTACGCGATCCTTATTTTCAGCTCACGGGCGAAGGTACGGTGGATCAAGTGAGCCAACAATGTGATTTTCTCGTTAATCTCAATTTGCGTGAGAAAAAATATCAAAACTTCCGCTTGCCGTTGCATTTCTTCGGTGATTGCCATTCGCCGCAATATAAAATTGAGTCCACCCAAGGCTTAAAAAAACAGCTCAAAGATTTATTCAAACAACGCCTTTCTCGTTGAGCAAAATCTAAACTTCTGTGCTAGAATAGCCAACTTTTTTTGCTAACCCTAATTTAAAATGTTATCTCCCAAAATTGTTCGCCGTGTGAAATTATGGCGTGTTATTTGTATGGCGTTTTCCGCCTTTATTTTCAACACAACTGAATTTATCCCTGTGGCGTTGCTTTCCGATATTGCCGAAAGTTTCCAAATGCCGGTCAGCCAAACAGGGCTGATGATCACCATTTATGCGTGGATTGTTTCTTTGCTCTCCTTGCCCTTTATGCTGCTCACCGCCAAGCTAGAGCGGCGTAGTTTGCTGATTAAGCTTTTTATTCTCTTTATTGTGAGTCATATTTTGTCTTGCGTGGCGTGGAATTTCCAAGTTCTTCTGATTTCTCGTATTGGCATTGCCATTTCTCATTCTGTATTTTGGGCGATCACTGCTTCGCTCACCGTTCGCCTCGCGCCAAAAGATAAAAAAGCACAAGCGCTCGGCTTGTTAGCAATGGGCAGCGCCTTGGCAATGGTGTTAGGCTTGCCGTTAGGGCGTATTATCGGGCAATGGCTTGGCTGGCGCACCACCTTTGGCGTGATTGGTGTGGTGGCGTTTATCGTACTGATTTTTCTGTATAAATTATTACCGCACTTAGTGAGCAAAAACGCCGGCACATTAAAAAGTGTTCCGCTATTATTCAAACGTCCGTTGTTGGTGGGGTTATTTGTTCTCACCGCCATTGTTATTTCTGCCCATTTCACCGCATACAGTTATGTTGAACCTTTTATGATTCAAGAAGTGAGCATCGCACCAACGGAAACCACCTTGATTTTATTGCTATTTGGCTGCGCAGGAATGATCGCCAGTATGCTATTTAGCCGTTTTCACCGCTTTGGGCCAGCAAAATTTCTACTGATTGCAATGAGCAGTCTAGCTCTTTCGCTCTTTGCTTTAGTGCTATTAAAAGGCCATTCCGCCTTTACTTATCCGTTGGTGCTATTGTGGGGCATTGGCATTGCAGGCATTGGTTTGAGCTTGCAAATTCGCATTTTACAACTCGCACCAGATGCCACGGATGTAGCAATGGCGATTTTCTCAGGCATTTATAATATCGGCATTGGCGGCGGCGCATTGCTCGGCAATCAAGTAATGCAACATTTGGGGTTGTCTTATATTGGAATGGTGGGCGGTATTTTTGTCTTGGTTAGCATTATGCTGTTTTTGGCGATTCATCTACGCTATCGGCATTTACCGCTACAAGCCGTGCAATAATGAAGTGCGGTGGAAAAATAGAAAGTTTTTGTGTGGGTAATAAAAAAGGCGATATTAAATCGCCTTTATTTTTATTTTTTAGATTTCTTAATAAATTTCATCAAACGTTTACGCTTACGCAGCTGATTTGGCGTGAGTTTATTGCGTTTGCCCGAGAATGGATTGCTGCCTTCTTGGAACATCAAACGAATTGGCGAGCCAATAATTTTCAGGCTGCGGCGATAATAGTTTGATAAATAACGTTTATAGCTATCTGGCAAGCGGTTAATTTGGTTGCCGTGTACCACAATAATTGGCGGATTATAGCCACCAGGGTGAGCGTATTTCAATTTAATACGGCGACCGCTAACCATTGGCGGTTGATGTTCGTCCGTTGCCATTTGTAGAATGCGGGTGAGGATTGAAGTCGTCATTTTTTGCGTAGCACAAGCATAGGCTTCTTTAATGGAAGCAAACAGATTGCCCACACCACTGCCGTGCAAGGCAGAAATAAAATGGACACGGGCAAAATCAATGAAGTCTAAGCGGCGATCTAATTCTGATTTCACACGATCTTTCACTTCTTGATCTAAGCCGTCCCACTTGTTTACCACAATCACTAAAGAACGCCCCGCATTGAGAATAAAGCCGAGCAAGGAAAGATCTTGATCGGAAATGCCTTCACGCGCATCAATGGTGAGTAGCACCACATTGGCTTCTTGAATGGCTTGTAAGGTTTTGATCACAGAGAATTTTTCCACCGTTAAATGCACTTTTCCCCGTTTACGTACGCCCGCGGTGTCGATAATGGTATAATGCTGACCATCACGTTCCATTGGAATGGCAATGCTATCACGCGTTGTACCAGGGAGATCGTAAACCACCACGCGTTCTTCACCCAAAATGCGGTTAGTGAGGGTAGATTTGCCAACATTTGGTCGCCCTACAATGGCGATTTTGATATTTTGCTCTTGCTCACTTTCTTCTTCCGCAAGAGCTTCGTCTAAAAGTCTAGTGTCTTCTTCATTGTTGAAATCAAATTCGTGATCCCATTCATCTTCTTGATTTTCTTCGTTATTTTGCACCGCACTTTGGTTTTGCTCAGCCTCTTTTTCGGCATTTTGTTCAGCAAGTGGCGCAAGCACTTGTTCCATTAAGGCATTCACGCCACGGCCTTGTGAGGCGGCGATTTGTACCACTTCGCCTAAACCAAGCTGATAAAATTCCGCACAATGGGAATCCGCATCAATACCGTCTGTTTTATTGGCAACCAATACGGTGGCTTTGTTTTGGCGTTGGCGTAAATATTGGGCGATGCCAATATCAGCGGAAGTCAGCCCTGCGCGTGCGTCCACCAGAAATAACACAATGTCTGCTTCTTCAATGGCAAGCAAGGATTGCTCTGCCATTTTTTCTTCTACGCCTTCTTCTGTGCCGTCAATACCGCCAGTGTCAATTACGATAAAATCATAGCCAGCAATATTGGCTTGGCCATATTTGCGATCGCGGGTTAAACCGGGGAAATCGGCAACAAGGGCATCACGGGTGCGCGTTAGGCGATTAAATAAGGTGGATTTTCCCACATTTGGGCGACCCACAAGGGCAACTACGGGAGTTGTCATAAAAACCTCTATATTCGTTAGGGCAAATTTTCTTTCACAGCAAAAGCAAAGTGCGGTGAAAAAATAATAAGTTTTTTGCAAAATTGGCTAATTATAGCGGATTTTGCCCTTAATGAGAAATGACTTCTCAGACTGGCTAAAGGCTAACCATAAGGAAGTATTTTTAGCGAAATGTTAAAATTTTTTGTGATCGTTGTCATAATTTCTTAACAAATGTTTTACTAAAACGATTAAATCAGCATAGAATGGCACTCTCATTTAAGTCATAACATTAATTATTGATGGAGTAGTTTGTATGGCTCTTTTTCTTAGTATTTTTCCTATTGTTTTATTAATTTATTTAATGGTAAAACGTAATGCGTTGCCATCTTATGTTGCATTGCCGTGGATTGCGGTAGTGGTCTTAATTATTCAATTTATTTTCTTTGGCACAGATATTGCTATCGTGAGTGCCAATGTAACAGCTGCATTGGTGGCGGTTCAAACACCAATTACGGTAATTTTCGGTGCGATTTTATTTAACCGTTTTTCTGAAATCTCAGGTGCAACGAATACCTTGCGTAAGTGGTTAGGTAATATTAATCCAAACCCTGTTGCACAAATTATGATTATCGGTTGGGCATTTGCCTTTATGATTGAAGGGGCGAGTGGCTTCGGGACGCCAGCAGCGATCGCTGCGCCGATCTTAGTGGGCTTAGGCTTCCCGCCACTAAAAGTGGCAATGCTTGCCTTAATTATGAACTCTGTACCGGTTTCCTTTGGAGCAGTAGGGACGCCAACTTGGTTTGGTTTCGGCCCATTAAATTTAACGGATAACCAAATTCTTGAAATTGGTTCAATGTCAGCGCTTATTCACTCTTTTGCCGCATTAATTATTCCATTAATGGCGTTACGTTTAATCGTAGGTTGGAGTGAAATTCGTAAAAACCTTGTGTTTATTTATATCAGCATTTTCGCTTGTGTTGTGCCTTATTTCTTATTGGCCCAAGTGAACTATGAGTTCCCATCATTAGTGGGTGGTGCAATTGGTTTATTGGTGTCTGTGTTTGTAGCAAATAAAGGCATTGGTTTAGCCAAAGTAGAAAATAACCTTGATGATAACGCAGTAAGCACAGGGCAAGTAGTGAAAGCCTTATTACCAACAGGTTTATTAATTGCGATTTTAATTGTAACACGTTTACAACAATTGCCATTCAAAGCAATGATGAACGATGCGACAACTTGGTTTAGCGTACAATTAGGCTCATTAGGTTTATTTGAAATTAGCCACGGTTTAATTTTCAGCTTAAAACAAATTTTTGGTACATCGGTGAATGCAAGCTATAAATTGCTTTATGTGCCAGCATTAATTCCATTTGTGGTAACCGTGTTAATCTCAATCCCATTATTCGCATTATCGGCAAGCAAAACCAAAGATATTTTTATGGGCAGCTTAAGACAAACTCGCAACCCATTCTTAGCCCTTGTTGGAGCATTAATTATGGTGAACTTAATGCTTGTGGGCGGCGATAATTCAATGGTGAAAATTATCGGTAGAAGTTTTGCGGAAGCCACAGGAGAATATTGGACATTATTTGCGTCTTACTTAGGTGCGGTGGGTGCGTTCTTCTCAGGTTCAAACACCGTTTCTAATTTAACCTTTGGTAGTGTTCAGCTGTCCACTGCGGAAATTACTGGTCTTTCTGCGACCCTTGTTCTTGCCCTGCAATCTGTTGGTGGTGCAATGGGGAATATGGTATGTATCAACAACATCGTTGCGGTAAGCTCGGTATTAAATATTGATAAACAAGAAGGCACAATCATTAAGAAAACCATCGTTCCAATGATCGTTTATGGTATTATTGCCGCACTTGTTGCACTCTTTATTATTCCACTTTTCTTTAACGTTTAGTGTGAATTATTACAAATCAGGCAGAGGTAACTTTGCCTGATTTCTCATTTCTATTTGATTATGTTGGAGTAATTTATGAACGTAAATTTTTACGTTACTTGTATCGCTGATGTGGTAAAAGCCGGCGTTGCAAAAAACACCGTATTATTACTAGAAAAGCTCGGCTGTAATATTGTATTCCTTGAAAAACAAGGTTGCTGCGGTCAGCCTTCGCTGAACAGTGGTTATACCAAACAAGCCTTAGCTGGAATGAAAAACTTGGTGGAAACCTTTGAAGTCAATGATTATCCGATCGTTGCCCCTGCGGGTTCTTGTGTTTACGCGATTAAAACCTATCCTGAATATTTTAACCGTTTTGATGAGCCAGAATGGGCAGAGCGCGCGCAGAAAGTGGCTGATCGTTTTTATGATTTAACGGATTTTATCGTCAATAAATTAGGCGTAACCAATGTGGGCGCGACTTTAACAGGAAAAGCGGTATATCACCCATCTTGTAGCTTAAGCCGCAAATTAGGCATTGTGAACGAGCCTTTAGCCTTATTACAAAATGTGAAAGGGCTAGAATTATTGCCAATTCACAACCAAAGCACTTGTTGCGGTTTTGGTGGAACATTCTCGGTGAAAATGGCGGAAATTTCTGGTGAAATGGTAACGGAAAAAGTGGAACATATCACAGAGGTTCACCCTGATTATTTAATCGGGGCTGATGTAAGCTGTCTGCTCAATATTGGTGGACGTTTAAGTCGTGAAGGCAAAAATGTGAAAGTGATGCACATTGCCGAAGTATTAATGCAGGAGGGAAAATAAGATGTCATTAAAAACCAGCAATCTTGCATTTAAAAAACGCGTGGATAATGAAATTCACAATGACATTATGCGCAAAGCCATTGTAATGGCGCAAGAACGCATCGGCACAAATCGCCAAAAAATGGTGGACGAACTTGGTCATTGGGAAGAATGGCGTGATGAAGCAAAACATATTCGTAACCACGTTTTAGCTAATCTTGATGCTTACTTATATCAATTAAGCGAAAAAGTGACGGAAAATGGCGGAAAAGTGTATTTTGCTGAAACCGCAGAAGATGCCACCAATTATATTCGCCAAGTTGCTCTTGAGAAAAATGCCAAGAAAATCGTGAAATCCAAATCAATGGTAACCGAAGAAATTGGTATGAACGAAGTGCTGGAAGCCGAAGGTATCAAGGTGATTGAAACGGATTTAGGGGAATATATCCTACAAATTGCCGGGGATCGCCCTTCTCATATCGTGGTGCCAGCCATTCACAAAGATCGCCATCAAATTCGTAAAGATTTACACGAAAAATTAGGCTATGACGGCCCAGAAACGCCAGAAGCAATGACCTTGTTCATTCGTGAAAAAATTCGTCAAGATTTCTTAGAAGCTGACATCGGCGTGAGTGGGTGTAACTTTGCCGTGCCTGAAACAGGTAGCCTTTGCTTGGTTACCAACGAGGGAAACTTACGTCTTGCCACCACTGTGCCAAAAACGCACATTGCAGTAATGGGAATGGAGCGTATTGCGCCAACCTTTGAAGAAGTAGATGTGCTCATCACAATGCTTGCTAGAAGTGCCGTAGGGGCAAAATTAACTGGTTATAACACTTGGCTCACTGGCCCACGCCTTGCGGGTGAAACGGACGGCCCTGAAGAATTCCATTTGGTTATCGTGGATAACGGGCGCTCTAAAATTCTCGAAAGCGAATTTAAAGAGGTATTGCGTTGTATCCGCTGTGGCGCGTGTTTAAATACTTGTCCAGCCTATCGCCAAATTGGTGGACACGGTTATGGCTCAATTTATCCCGGCCCAATTGGATCGGTAATTTCGCCATTATTAGGTGGGTATGAAGATTTCAAAGAGTTGCCATATGCCTGCTCATTATGTACAGCCTGTAACTCAGTTTGTCCAGTGAAAATTCCATTGGCACAGCTCATCTTAAAACACCGTGAGCATATTGCCCAAAGTGGTATGACACCAACCGCAGAGCGTTTATCTATCTTTGGTTTCAACTTTGCTAACTCTCACCCAACCTTATGGAAAGTGGGCGTGAATGTGGGCGCAAAAGTGGCAAGCAAATTCATCAAAAATGGTAAAGCACCGCTTGAATTTGGCGCATTGGCCGAATGGACAAAAGCGCGCGATCTGCCAAGTGCTGATGGCGAAAGTTTCCGTGAATGGTTTAACAAAAGAGAGGCAAAATAATGGACGCACAAAATAGAGAAAACTTCCTAAACAAACTTGCGGAACGAATGGGGCGTCCACGCCAGCTTGTGCCAGAGCCAATGCCTGCGCCGCTAAATGATTACGCTACAACGCGTTTAACCGATCTTGATCCGCAAGCCTTATGCCAAACTTTTATCGAATCGGCAAAAGCGATGATGGTTGATGTGATCGAAACCAACGAAGAGGACGCCAAAAGTGCGGTGCTTTCTGCCTGCGAAAAATATGGTGGTGGACATATTATCGTAACCGGTGATGAGCGTTTAGAACAATTGGGTATTACCCAAGATGTGCAAGCCCATTACGAAACAGATATTTGGTTGCCACAAAATGGTGAAGAAAATCTCAAACACGCAGAACGAGCTAATATCGGCATTAACTATGCAGAATATGGCTTGGCTGAATCAGGCGGTGTCGTGCTATTTTCAGGCAAAGACAAAGGCCGTTCGGTGAGCTTATTGCCAGAAAAATCCATTGTTGTGGTGCGTAAAAGCCTTGTTTTACCGCGAGTGGCACAGCTTGCCAAAATTCTGCACGACAAAGCCGTGTTAGGGGAAAGAATGCCATCTTGCGTAAACATCATCTCAGGCCCAAGTTCTACTGCGGATATTGAGCTAGTTAAAGTGGTTGGTGTACACGGCCCGACAACCAAGGTGTATGTGGTGATTGACGATCTTGCTTAATCGCGAGTGAACGATGATAACAAGCCGAATGGATTTCCATTCGGCTTTTTTGTTTAACCTGAGTTTGAGGTTTCGTAAAGGTTGCTTTAGAAAAAATGGGGAAGAATAGCAGAGTTTGTAATAAGAAAAGTGCGGTGGAAATTTGCTAAAAATTCAGCAAAAAACCACCGCACTTTTTATTAGTAATAATCAGAATTAATGGGTGCTTGTGCTAGTTGTTGTACGGCTAGCGCGTTTGCGTTCCATTTCAGTGAGTAATTTCTTACGAATACGCACTGATGTTGGGGTAACTTCTACTAATTCGTCATCATCAATAAATTCAATGGCTTGCTCAAGAGAGAAACGCACAGGCGTGGTTAATGCGATAGCATCGTCTTTTCCTGAAGCGCGCATATTGGTGAGTTTTTTCCCTTGTAAGCAGTTTACCGTTAAATCGTTTGAACGGCTGTGAATACCGATGATTTGTCCTTCATACACTTCCACACCGTGATCAATCATCAGCTTACCACGCTCTTGTAAGCCCCATAGCGCATAAGCAAGGGCTTTGCCCGTACCGTTAGAAATTAACACGCCGTTTTTGCGCTGACCGATTTCACCTGGTTTTACATCGTCATAATGGCTGAATGTGGAGTAGAGTAAGCCTGTTCCTGACGTCATTGTCATAAATTCATTACGGAAACCGATTAAACCACGGCTTGGGATAATGTATTCTAAACGGGTGCGTCCTTTGCCGTCTGGAATCATATCTTTCACTTCACCTTTACGGATACCCAAGGCTTCCATTACCGCACCTTGATGTTGTTCTTCAATATCAATGGTTACTTGCTCGAATGGCTCTTGTTTGCGACCGTCTTCTTCTTTAAAGATAACTTTCGGACGTGATACCGCAAGCTCATAGCCTTCACGGCGCATATTTTCGATTAATACAGAAAGGTGCAATTCACCACGTCCTGAAACACGGAATTCATCTGGGTTTTGGGTTTCTTCTACACGCAATGCCACATTATGCACAAGCTCTTTGTTTAAGCGCTCTAAAATTTGGCGTGAAGTGACGAATTTCCCTTCTTTACCACAGAATGGAGAGGTATTTACGCAGAAGAACATCGTTACCGTTGGTTCATCAACACTTAAGGCTGGTAAGGCTTCTACATTGTTTACATCGCAAATGGTGTCAGAAATATTGAGTTCGCCTAAACCGGTGATCGCCACAATATCACCCGCTTGTGCAAGATCTTCTTCATAGCGTTGTAAACCTAAATGGCCTAACACTTGGCCGATTTTGCCGTTGCGTGTTTTGCCTTCGCTATCAATAATGGTTACCGCTTGGTTTGGTTTTACTGTACCACGTTTGATACGACCAATCCCGATTACGCCTACATAGTTGCTGTAATCAAGTTGAGAAATTTGCATTTGGAATGGCGCATCAAGCTCCACTTTTGGCGGTTCAACGTGTTGTACAATGGCTTCAAATAATGGCGTCATATCTTGTGCCATATCTTCGTGTTCTAAGCCTGCCACACCATTTAACGCAGAAGCGTAAATAATAGGGAAGTCGAGCTGTTCGTCTGTGGCGCCAAGATTCACGAATAAATCAAACACTTGATCCACCACCCAATCAGGGCGTGCGCCAGGTCTGTCCACTTTGTTAATTACCACGATAGGTTTTAAGCCGTGAGCGAAAGCTTTTTGCGTTACGAAACGGGTTTGTGGCATTGGGCCGTCAAAGGCGTCCACTACTAACAATACGCTATCCACCATAGAAAGCACGCGTTCTACTTCACCACCAAAATCGGCGTGTCCTGGGGTATCTACAATATTTATACGGTAATCGTTCCAGTTAATTGCGGTATTTTTTGCAAGAATGGTAATGCCACGTTCTTTCTCAAGATCATTGGAATCCATCACGCGTTCGTCCGCGTCTGCACGGCTTGCTTCAAGCGTACCTGACTGCTGTAATAATTTATCAACAAGCGTGGTTTTTCCGTGGTCAACGTGAGCAATAATTGCGATGTTACGCAATTTGTTAATATCAATGGTATCTGTCATTTGAAAAGTCTTTTGTTATCAATAATGATGTTTGAATAACGTGCAATGTTGTTAGCAAGATTGCACGAAAAGGTTGCAGATTATACAACGTTTTGCCACGTTGAGCTATGAATAATTGGAAATAAGTGGATTTCTATCTTTTGGAGAGAATTTCACAAAGTGCGGTGTAAAAATTCCTGATTTTTTTACCGCACTTAAGTGAAATTAAAATCACGCTCGCCCCTTGAATTTTGCAGGTGATGTGATATTTTAGCCAGCGTGCATTAAGCACACAGCATCTCAACTCTAGCAATCATATTTATGAGGATTATCACTATGTCAAATGAAGCGGCCGTTGCCAATGTGTTTAAGTTAATCGAAGAAAATGACATTAAGTTTGTTCTTCTTCGCTTTACCGATATTAAAGGAAAAGAGCACGGCGTATCCTTACCTGTTAACCTAATTGATGAAGATTTATTTGAAGACGGTAAAATGTTTGACGGTTCATCGGTGGAAGGTTGGAAAGCCATTAATAAAGCAGATATGTTATTAATGCCAATCGCTGAAACCGCCGTAGTAGATCCTTTCGCACAAATCCCAACCTTATCCCTTCGTTGCAGTATTTATGAACCAACCACAATGCAAAGCTATGATCGCGATCCACGTTCTATTGCGATCCGAGCGGAAAATTATATGCGCTCAACAGGCATTGCAGACGATGTGTTTTTCGGCCCAGAACCTGAGTTTTTCTTATTTGATGATGTACGTTTTGGTTCGGCAATGAATGGCAATTCTTATGTGGTCGATGATATTGAGGGCGCGTGGAATACCAACAAAATTTATGAAGGCGGCAACAATGGTTATCGTCCACTCACCAAAGGCGGTTATTGTGCGGTTGCGCCAAATGATACCGCGCACGATATTCGTTCAGAAATGTGCTTATTGCTAGAAGAAATGGGCTTGGTGATTGAAGCGCACCACCACGAAGTGGCCACCGCAGGACAAAATGAAATTGCCACCAAATTTAACTCGCTCACCTTAAAAGCAGACGAAACGCAAATTTATAAATATGTGGTGCAAAATGTGGCGGCAGAACACGGCAAAACCGCCTGCTTTATGCCAAAACCTATCACTGGCGATAACGGCTCAGGAATGCACTGTAATATGTCCTTAAGCAAAGACGGCAAAAATATTTTCCAAGGGGATAAATATGCAGGGCTTTCTGAAACCGCACTTTACTACATTGGCGGGATCATCAAACACGCTAAAGCATTGAATGCCTTTACTAACCCTTCAACCAACTCATATAAACGCTTAGTACCAGGTTTTGAAGCGCCTGTATTATTAGCTTACTCAGCAAGTAACCGCTCTGCGTCAATCCGTATTCCAGCGGTAACTAGCCCGAAAGCGATTCGTATTGAAGCGCGTTTTCCAGATCCAATGGCAAACCCATATTTAGCTTTCTCGGCATTATTAATGGCAGGCTTAGATGGTATTGTGAACAAAATTCACCCAGGCGATGCAATGGATAAAAACCTGTATGATTTACCGCCAGAAGAATTAAAAGAAATTCCAGCCGTAGCAGGATCATTGGAAGAAGCATTAAACGCATTGGAAAAAGATTACGAATTCTTGACCCAAGGCGGCGTGTTCAGCAAAGATTTCGTTGATGCCTTTATTGCGATTAAGCGTAAAGAAGTGGAACGTTTAAATATGACCCCACACCCAGTGGAATTTGAAATGTATTATGCGTAAAAGCAAATAGTGCTTAACAGTAAATAAAAAAGAGCGGTTGAAAAATCGCTCTTTTTTAGTTATCAATCAGATTAAGCTTTCACCCCTAAATTCCCAATTTTTACGCCTAAGAATCCTAGCGCCACAGGGTCAAGATATTCGCCTAAAAATTTGAATAATTCGGTTAAATCAGTAAAAGTGCGGTTGATTTTTACTTGATCTTCCACTTTGCGGGTGAATTCATAGGTGATCTTTTCTCCGTCAATATGGGCATCAAGCGTAATATAAATTTTCTCAAAAAAATGACTGTGCGCGCCTTCCTCACCGGGATCGCTAATTCGTACGTTCCATTCGTTGCTAAATAAACATTCTGTTCTGATTGACATAATGACTTCCTCTATTTGCTATTTTTGTTAAGAAAAACCCGATTATAAAATCTTTGTTGCCAAAAATTTGATAATCGGGCTTTTCAAAATATTTCCCTTGATGCTTTGCCTTACGCTGGTAACTGCCTTTGCCTTTTCGCTTTTTCTCGATGCGTTGACGAAATAATTTGTCGGATAATAATGCCTGAATAGCGTTATCACGAATTGTCCCTTTGTTATGCTGATAGGCGGTGCAACCTTGCACGTCAGCAAGGGGCGCAAAAGCGTTTTTCTTTTTCATTGTTGCCTCTAATCGAATTAAAAATACTTGTTAAAAATAATGCCCTATTTTGGGCGGGCATTATTATAACGAAGAAATTATAAAATTGCTAAAACACTTTCTGGTGGGCGGCCAATTTTCGCTTTTTCGCCATTCACCACAATAGGGCGTTCAAGCAAGGCAGAATGTTGTGCGATAGCCTCCAACAGCTGATTTTCGGTGAGTTCAAGATTATCAAGCTGCAAAGTGCGGTATAAATCGTCCTTAGTTCTCATCATTTCGCGCACGCTGTTAAGCAGCAACTTTTGTACGAGCTGTTGTAAGAAGTCAACGGAATATTGCTTTTCTAAATAAAGCTCGATCTCTGGCTCAATTCCTTGCTGTTGTAATAAGGCAAGGGTTTCGCGACTTTTGGAACAACGCGGGTTGTGATAAATTTTAACAGTCATAGAAAATTCCTTGTATTAAATCAGTCTCATTTTACCTTATAATCAGCACAAATTCTCGCCGAAAGGAGCTTTTATGTTAGAAATGTTGAAAAATTGGTATAAGCGCCGATTTAGTGATCCGCAGGCAATGGCATTACTCGCCATTTTGCTGTTTGGCTTTATCGCCATTTATTTTTTTAGTGATTTACTTGCGCCGTTATTGGTGGCCATCGTACTGGCTTATTTGCTGGAAATGCCAATCCGCGTGTTAAATGAAAAACTCAAATTCCCCCGCTTACTAGCCACCATTTTAGTGCTTGGCGGCTTTATTAGTATTGTGCTGATTATCGCACTGGTACTCATTCCAACACTGGTTAATCAAACTATTAACTTGTTTAGCGAATTGCCACATATGTTTAATTCGCTCAATGACTGGCTACTTTCCTTGCCTGAGCATTATCCTGAAGTGGTGGATTACCAAATGATTGACAGCTTCTTCACCAGCGTGAAAAGCAAAATTTTAGGCTTTGGTGAATCAGCGCTCAAACTCTCGATTTCGTCTATTATCAGCCTTGTGAGCCTAGGCATTTACGCTTTCCTTGTGCCATTAATGGTATTTTTCTTATTGAAAGATAAACAAGAATTACTCACTTACATCAGTGGATTTTTACCACGCAACCGCAAACTGGCCGATAAAGTTTGGCAAGAAATGCAAAAACAAATCGCCAATTATATTCGCGGCAAAATTATTGAAATTCTAGTAGTTGGCGTGATTACTTATGCAATCTTCCTGTTTTTCGATCTGCGTTATGCCTTGTTGCTCGCCGTTGCCGTGGGGCTATCCGTGCTAGTGCCTTATGTGGGCGCGGTGTTAGTAAGCATTCCTGTGGCGTTAGTGGCAATGTCGCAATTCGGCATTACACCGACTTTCTGGTCATTAATCGCCGCATATGTGATAAGTCAAATTTTAGACGGAAACTTACTCGTGCCATTTTTATTCTCTGAAGCGGTAAACCTTAATCCGCTGACCATTATTGTCGCCGTACTGATTTTCGGTGGATTATGGGGCTTCTGGGGCGTGTTCTTTGCGATTCCACTTGCAACCTTAGTTAAAGCCGTAGTGCATTCTTGGCCTTCCGATGAAAGTGCGGGACAAAATTAAGGGATTTTTATCTCAAAAGCACCCATACAAAAGTGCGGTGAAAATTTTTTGACTTTTTATTTGCATAGTTATGCAAAAAACATTAATATTATTTCAACTTTAAATCTAGAGCTAACAACAAAAATGACCATTAGTGTAAAAAATCTCAATTTTTTCTACGGTTCATCGCAAGCCCTGTTTGACATTAACCTAACGGCGGAAGATGGGGATACCGTGGTTTTATTAGGGCCAAGTGGTGCGGGGAAAAGTACGCTGATTCGCACCTTAAACTTATTAGAAGTGCCAAAGTCTGGTGAGTTGGTGATTGCCAACAATAAATTTGATCTTTCTGCGGCAACGGCAAATCCAAAACAAATGCGTCAATTACGCCAAGATGTGGGAATGGTATTCCAGCAATACAATCTATGGCCGCATTTAACGGTTATTGAAAATTTAATCGAAGCGCCCGTAAAGGTGCTTGGATTAGATAAAGAAACGGCAAAAAAACAAGCCCTTGAATTGCTTGCCCGTTTACGTTTAGAAGAATTTGCTGATCGCTTTCCATTGCATCTTTCTGGTGGACAGCAACAGCGTGTGGCGATTGCCCGAGCATTAATGATGAAACCGCAAGTTTTATTATTTGATGAACCAACCGCAGCGCTTGATCCTGAAATTACGGCGCAAGTGGTATCCATTATTCAGGAATTACAAGAAACGGGCATAACCCAAGTAATTGTGACCCACGAAGTTTCTGTGGCACAGAAAGTGGCAACCAAAGTGGTGTATATGGAAAAAGGCCATATCATCGAAATGGGCGATGCAAACTGTTTTATGCAGCCAAAAACGGAACAATTTAAACAATATTTATCTCATTCACATTAAGGAATTACACAATGAAAAAATTACTTTTAGCAACCCTTTTAGCAAGTTCAGCGGCAATGGCGCAAGCACAAGATATTACTTTTGCAATGGAACCAAGCTATCCGCCATTTGAATTAACCAATGAAAAAGGCGAAATCGTTGGTTTTGATGTGGATATTGCCAATGCAATTTGTAAAGAAATCGAAGCCACTTGTCATTTTAAAAGCCAAGCTTTTGACGCGTTAATTCCAAGCTTAATTAAAGGCCGTGGGTTTGATGCTGCAATTTCAGCTATTGATATTACCGAAGCTCGCGCAAAACAAGTGGCATTCAGCCAACCTTACTACGAAAGCTCAGCAAGTTTCATCGCAGTAAAAGGAAAAGCAGATTTAGCTACGGCGAAAACCGTGGGTGTGCAAAATGGGACAACTTACCAACAATATGCTAACGCAGAAGCTAAACAATACACTGCTAAATCTTACGCAAGCCTGCAAGATGCCATTCTTGACTTAAAAAACGGGCGTATTGATTTGATCTTCGGTGATACTGACGTATTGCGTGATATGTTCGAGAAAAACCCTGAATTAACTTTCGTGGGCGAGCGTGTTACGGATAAACGTTACTTCAACAACGGTTTAGGTATCGCAGTAAATAAATCTAACACTGCTTTAGTAGAAAGCCTAAACAAAGGTATCGAAGCCATTAAAGCAAACGGCGAATACCAAAAAATTTACGATAAATGGATGACTAAATAATCGCTATGTTTGTGGATTATCTTCCTTTAATGTACACCGCAACCCTAATGACCTTAGGGTTAGCGGTGTGTTCCTTATTATTAGGGCTCGTTTTATCGCTCATTTTTGTTAGCCTAGAAATGAGCAAATGGCAATGCGTGCGTAAACCGAGCGCCGTTGTCATCACCCTTTTGCGTGGCTTGCCTGAAATTTTGGTGGTTTTCTTAATTTATTTTGGCATTCCTGAAGTGTTGGAATTAATCACTGGAAAATATTTGGAACTTAGCCCATTCTTTTGTGGGGTGTTGGCGTTATCCATTATTTTTGCCGCCTATGCTTCGCAATCCTTGCGTGGCGCCATTCAAGCCATTCCCCTTGGGCAATGGGAATCAGGCGCAGCCCTTGGTTTAAGCCGTAGCTACACCTTTTTGCATATCATTATGCCGCAAGTTTGGCGACACGCCTTACCGGGCTTGAGCAATCAATGGTTAGTGTTATTAAAAGATACCGCCCTCGTTTCATTGATTGGGGTACACGATTTAATGCGTCAAGCGGAATTAATTAACACAAGAACCCACGAACCTTTCACTTGGTATGGCTTTGCTGCATTGATGTATTTAGTAATTACGCTTATCAGCCAAGTGCTAATCCGTAAGCTCGAATGGCGTTTTACCCGCTTTGAAAGAGGAGTGGAATAATGATTCACGATTATTTCATCACCATCGCACAGGGGATTCCAACAAGTCTATTGCTTACGGTTTCGGCGCTCTTTTTTGCGTTTATTTTGGCCATTGCTTTAACCTTTATTCTTGCGATGGAAAATAAACTGCTAAAAAGTGCGGTGAATATTTTCCTAACTTTATTCACTGGCACGCCACTATTAGTGCAATTTTTCTTAATTTATTACGGCCCAGGACAATTCCAATGGATCGTAGAAAGCCCCGCGTGGGCGTTATTGTCTAATGCGTGGTTTTGCGCAATGCTCACCCTTGCGCTAAACAGTGCGGCTTATTCTACACAATTATTTTACGGCGCAGTGAAAGCGATCTCAAAAGGACAATGGGAAAGTTGTGCAGCGCTTGGCTTAAGCCGTTGGCAAACACTGAAAATCTTAATTCCTTATGCCTTAAAACGCGCCTTGCCGTCTTACAGCAATGAAATTATTTTGGTATTTAAAGGCACATCGCTTGCTTCAACCATTACCATTTTAGATATTATGGGCTACGCAAGACAGCTTTACGGCACAGAATATGACGCACTCACCATTTACGGCATCGCAGGTGTCATCTACCTTGCAATTACAGGCATCGCCACATTATTACTACGCAAACTAGAAAATAGAGTGTTGGTGTTTGAAAGATTGGAAGTGGAGCGTTCTTAGTATTTAAATAGTAAGGATAAGATATTTTTTATCCCTTAAATTTTGTTGAGAATTACCTGAAAACAATATGATTGCATAAAAAAATCGCCCGATAGCTAAGGGCGATTTTTTATAGTCTAAACTACTAATTGGAGAAATTATAAACTTTCAGTGAAAGTACGAGTGATTACATCACGTTGTTGTTCTGGGGTTAATGAGTTGAAACGTACTGCATAACCAGAAACACGGATGGTTAATTGTGGATATTTTTCAGGGTTTTTCACCGCGTCTTCTAAAGTTTCACGGCGTAAAACGTTTACGTTTAAGTGCTGACCACCTTCAACTTTTACTGTTGGGGCAACATTTACTGGTAATTCACGATATTCGATTTGACCTAATTCGCTTACTGCTACGATTTGATCTTCTGCGAAATCACCTTTTGCACATAAACAACGTGCTTCACCTTTTTCACTGTCTAATAACCAAAATGAATTTAATAAGTTATCATTTGCAGCTTGAGTGATTTGGATACCTTTAATCATAAGAACTCCTAAATTTGTTTGTTAATTAATCATAAGTTGGTAGGGATTTTATCAAAAAATTTGACCAATTCAATTATTTTGATATGGATCAGATTGAATTTATCAAACAAAAATAGCTAAATTGATACATATCAAAAATAAAATAAATTCATCATTTTAAATTTAACAATTATTTAACATTTTTATAAAGATTAGTTAAACATTAAATTGGAATAGAGGCTGTTAATTTGAGGTGAGGTTCTTTATAATCTTAGCCTAGGTTTAACGCTGAGGAAAACAAAATGAAAACGTGGAAAGATGTGATTGGTGGCGAGAAAAGCCAGCCCTATTTTCAGCAAATCTTACAGCAAGTCCAGCGTGAAAAAGCGGCAGGCAAAATTGTCTATCCGCCGAGCAATGAGATTTTCAATGCCTTCAAATTAACCGAGTTTGATCAAGTGAAAGTGGTGATTTTAGGGCAAGATCCTTACCACGGGCCAAACCAAGCGCACGGTCTATCTTTTTCGGTGAAACCTGGTATTGCGCCACCACCCTCGTTAGTCAATATTTATAAAGAATTAGCCAATGATGTGGGCTTTCAAATTCCTCAGCACGGTTATTTAGTGAGCTGGGCAGAACAAGGTGTGCTGCTGTTAAATACGGTTTTAACCGTGGAACAAGGCAAAGCCCATTCCCATTCAAACTTTGGTTGGGAAACTTTTACCGATCGGGTGATTGCCGCCTTAAATGAACAACGCGAAAATCTTGTTTTTCTCTTATGGGGCAGCCACGCGCAGAAAAAAGGGCAATTTATTGATAGACAAAAACATTGCGTGCTAACTGCGCCACACCCTTCGCCCTTATCGGCACATCGCGGATTTCTCGGTTGCAAGCATTTTTCGCAAACGAACGCCTATTTACAACAGCATCAATTAGCGCCGATAGAATGGCAACTGCCCTTAACGCTTTAAAGAATTTATAAGGATTTCATTATGTTAGCAATTATCTCTCCCGCCAAAACTCTTGATTTTGAAAGTGCGGTGGAAAAATTTGACGTTTCTCAGCCTGATTTAACGGAATATAGCGAGCAGCTGATTGAGATTTGTCGTCAGCTTGCGCCGCAAGATGTTGCATCTTTAATGTCCATTAGCGATAAATTAGCCGCATTAAATGTGGCACGTTTTGCTGAGTGGAATAAGGATCACAATGAACAAAACTCGCGCCCTGCGATTTTTGCGTTCAAAGGTGATGTTTATACGGGGCTAGATGCCACGCATTTATCCCGTGATGATATTTTATTCGCCCAGCAACACTTGAGAATGCTATCGGGCTTATATGGTCTGCTACGTCCTTTGGATTTAATGCAGCCTTATCGTTTAGAAATGGGAACAAAATTAGCCAACCCGAAAGGCAAGGATTTGTATCATTTTTGGGGCAATATTATCACCGCGGCGGTGCAACAAGCCTTGGATCAGCAAGGGGATAATGTGTTGGTCAATCTTGCCTCCGATGAATACTATAAATCCGTTAAGGAAAGTGAGCTGAAGGCGCATATTGTAAAGCCAGTCTTTTTAGATAATAAGAATGGTAAATATAAAGTGATCAGCTTTTATGCGAAAAAAGCACGCGGTTTAATGTGTCGTTACATCATTCAAAATCGCCTCACTCAAGTGGAACAATTAAAAGAGTTCGATCTCGGTGGCTACTGGTTTGACGCCACTTCATCAACGGAAAAGGAATTCGTGTTTAAACGGGATTTAAGTGAATAAAATGAAACAATTACTTCCATGGATTGTAAAACAAAAAAGTGCGGTACAAAAAATTGTGATTTTTTCCACCGCACTTTGGCTGACTGCTTGCACCACTTCCCCACAACTTTCAGTGGAGCAACAGATCCAGCATAATGATAAAACCTATTATCTCGCCTCGCAGCAAGATTTAGGAACCATTGCGCGTTACGTTTATGTGCCAAAAGGTGAAAGCGCGGAGCAATGGCATAGTGCCATCGAATTATTGCAAGATCGCAATAAGGATAAGCTCTCTTTAAAAGATCGCATTGGCTTGCGCAAACGGGTTTATCGAAATACTGGCGTAGAGCATTTTGATATTTATAGTAAAAAAAATGAGCTGTTTGCCTTTGTGATTTACGATCCGACCGAACAAAATCCTGATTGGCAAGTAAATGTAGCGCGGGGTAAAGAGATTCCATTTTGTGGTTTTGTGCAATATCAATATTCTGTGAAAATTGCCAAAGATCGCAAATTAATGAATATGAAACACAACCGAGTAATTCGTTATTTGAAGAAATATGTGGTGGATAAAGAAATGCAAAAATTAAACAATGGGCATTTCACTTGGAGCTGTAATCCCTAATGCAAGAAGTCTATTCTAAACAGGTGAAACGGGCAGCGAATTGTGCCATTTTCACCGCGTTACTGTTAATTTTAATCAAAGGCTTTGCGTGGTGGAAAACGGATTCCGTCAGTATGCTAGCGTCCATTACGGATTCCACGCTGGATTTATTAGCCTCTTTTATGAATATGCTGATCTTGCGTTTTGCCCTAATGCCTGCGGATCACAACCATTCTTTTGGACACGGCAAAGCGGAATCACTTGCTTCGCTCATTCAAAGTGCGTTTATTTCTGGTAGTGCGATCTTCCTTTTATTACAAGGGATTTACCGTTTAACTTCACCGCAGCCGTTAAATCAAACCTATCTCGGCATTATAGTTACGCTGTTTTCCATTGTGGCAACCTTGCTTCTGGTGCTGTATCAAAGCCATATCATCAAGCAAACCGATAGCCCTGCGATTAAGGCGGATCGCTTGCACTATCAAACAGATTTGCTGATGAACATTGCCATTTTATGTTCTTTAGGGTTGAGCTTATGGGGTATGCTGTGGGCTGATGCAATTTTTGCTATTGTAATTGCTTTATATATTTTATGTAATGCGGCAAAAATGTTTTACGATGCTATTCAGTTATTGCTCGATCAAGCCTTGCCGCTAGAAGAAATTACGCAAATTGAACAGGTAATTCAATCGCAGCCGAATATTTTAGGCTTTCACGATTTGCGTACTCGCCGTTCAGGGGCAATTCGTTTTATTCAATTTCATTTGGAACTCGATGATCACCTTTCTTTTGTAGAGGCGCATCAAATCACCGATCATCTAGAACAGCGTTTACGCCAATGTTTTCCCCGCGTGGATATAGTAATTCATCACGAACCAACCAGCGTGGTGCAGATTGAACAAGCTCAAGCTGATAGCTTACAGCCAAATACTTAACCTAAATCAAAATGTGATAGAATTCACAAAATTTTTCTAGAGCAGGTTTTGCGAATAGTGTAAGCTACGCACAGTTTTTATATTATTAACTTTGAATAAAGGTATTAACGATTATGATTAAAAAAATTGCCGTATTAACAAGTGGTGGGGACGCCCCTGGAATGAATGCTGCGATCCGTGGCGTGGTTCGTTCAGCCTTAGGCGAAGGCTTAGAAGTTTATGGTATCTATGATGGTTATCACGGACTTTATCACAATAAAATCAAACAATTAACACGTTATAGCGTATCAGATATTATTAACCGCGGCGGAACATTCCTTGGTTCAGCACGTTTCCCAGAATTTAAAAAACCAGAAGTGCGGGCGAAATGTGCGGAAATTTTACGTTCCCACGGTATTGATGCGCTCGTTGTTATCGGCGGAGACGGTTCTTATATGGGCGCAAAATTGCTCACCGAAGAACACGGCTTCCCTTGCGTGGGTATTCCCGGCACGATTGATAACGATGTGGCAGGCACAGACTACACCATCGGCTATCAAACCGCATTAGAAACGGCGGTAACGGCTATTGACCGTTTGCGTGATACCTCAAGTTCGCACCAACGTATTTCAATCGTGGAATTAATGGGCAGACATTGTAGCGATTTAACCATTTCTGCGGGGATTGCAGGTGGCTGTGAATACATTGTTGCGTCTGAAGTGGAATTTGACCGCGAAGCATTAATTCAACAAATCGAACGTAGTATTTTGAGAGGTAAACGCCACGCAATCATTGCAATGACAGAGCATATTTGTGATGTGAATGAGTTAGCCAAAGAAATTGAAGCCCGTGTAAAACACGAAACACGTGCGACGATTTTAGGGCATATCCAACGTGGTGGTACCCCTTGCGCCTTTGACCGTATTTTAGCTTCTCGTATGGGTGTTTATGCAGTAGATCTGCTTTTACAAGGCAAAGGTGGCTACTGCGTGGGTATTCAAAACGAACAACTTGTTCATCACGATATTATTGACGCAATTAATAATATGCGCCGTGAATTTAAAGCTGACTGGCTCAAAATGGCAGCCCGTTTGGATTAATTTTCTATTTTTTATGCTTATAAAAAAGAGCCAATTTTTATTGGCTCTTTTGTTTTAGAAAATCACAAAATTACTCTACTCTTGGGCAAATTTCTTCGCCAGCAAAGAAATAGGCAATTTCACGGGCGGCGCTTTCTGGGCTATCAGAGCCGTGAACGCAGTTTTGTGTTTTGCTTAAAGCAAATTCTTTGCGCAATGTGCCTTCATCGGCTTCTTCAGGGTTGGTTTTGCCCATTAAAGTGCGGTAGCTTTTTATCGCATTTTCTTTTTCTAGCACCGAAACCACCACTGGCGCGGAAGTCATATATTTCACCAAATCATCAAAAAATGGCTTTCCTTGATGTTCCGCATAAAACCCTTCTGCTTGTGTTTGCGTTAAATGCACCATTTTCATTGCGATGATGTGAAACCCTTCACTTTCTAAGCGGTTGAGAATTTTGCCAATTAAATTACGCTCTACCGCATCAGGTTTAATAATGGATAATGTCCGCTCCACGCTTTCCTCCTATGAATTTGCTTGGTTGAGTAAAAAATGCGCCAAGGTCTGCACGCCAATGCCTGTTGCGCCTGTTGCCCATAAATCACTGGCTGATTTACAATAAGTCGCCGAACAATCAATATGCAGCCAATGGCGTTGGTAATTTTTCACGAAGTAAGATAAAAATGCTGTTGCCGTACTTGCGCCTGCGCCCACTGGTACTGTGCCAATATTGGCGATTTGGGCAAATTGAGAGCTGATCTGCGCGCGGTGAAATTCTTCAAAAGGCAAACGCCAGAAAGGTTCGTTAGCCGTTTGTGCAGCGTTAAACAAGCTTGCAACCAGTTCGTTATCCATTGAAAGGACGCTGTGATAATCATTGCCCACCGCCATTTTTGCCGCGCCCGTTAAGGTGGCGCAATCAATAATAAATTGTGGATTTTGCTTATCCGCTTCAATTAAGCCATCAGCTAGCACTAAACGCCCTTCTGCGTCTGTATTCAACACTTCAGCGGTTACGCCATTGCGATAAGTGATAATATCGCCCAACTTCATTGCTTCGGCGCTTACCATATTTTCTGCACAGCAAAGATAAAGCTTCACGCGCTGATTTAAACCGCCTGCAATGGCCATACCTAATGCGCCTGTAACTAAAGCAGCTCCGCCCATATCGGTGCGCATTGTGGACATTGAATCGCTTGGCTTTAAGCTATAACCACCACTGTCAAAGGTGATTCCTTTGCCCACTAAACAAGCTAAAACAGGGGCGTTTGGATCTTGGCTTGGGTTGAACTCTAATTGCAGCATTGCTGGCTTATGGTTGGAGGCTTTGCCCACATTCCAAATGCCTTGATAATTTTTCTCTAATAAGGCTTCGCCAGAAATAATCTCAAAATTCACCGCACTTTCATTGGCGTATTCTGCTGCAAGCTCGGCAATAAATTGCGCAGCACGCTCAGCTAATTTTTGTGGTGTGATAACATCGGAAGGTAAATTAATGATTTCTCTAACAAAATCACCGCACTGAATGCGGGCAAATAGCTCCGCTTGCGGCTCGTCATCTAAATGAGGAAACTCAATGGCATAATCCTGTTTTGCCGAATAAAAACCTTGATAAAACGCCCAACAGTTTTCTAAATCCCAATTTTCGCCCACTAATTCCACCTCTTTAATGCCTTGATTACGCAATTTGCGCGCGGCTTTTTGAATTAAAGTGCGGTTGGAATTTGTGGAATTTTGTTTAAGGTGAACCGTGCCTTCGTCATTTGCAAAACTCAATAATGCATTTTCGCCCCAAACTGGGCTGGCAGGTTGTGTTGAAAGGTGAATTAACATAATGCTCTTCCTTATTTAGATTAGGTTTAGTTATCCTAATACAAGAGTGAGAAAAATCAAAATGTTAAATCTCCCCTAGCCCATTTTTTCGACTAGGGGAAAGATCAATGAAACTTAACCAATTGGCTTCGTTTTATAGAATGAGATCATTGCAATTGGTGCAATCACGGTGAACCAAATTGACCATTGCAACGGCATTCCTAAATACACACATAGCACGCCAAGGAAAGTCGCAGCGATAGCAAGCACAAAACCGATCACGCTGTAATTGGTGTCTTTGTCTAAATACCAACGCAAGAATGCTAAGGCAATGAGATAAACTGCCGAGCAAATGCTTAACACGGTCATTGCAAATAAAGGTGAAACAGAATGTGCATTTGAACTTGCGTGTTCCACCACTTCTGCCATTGTGCCAAATTCTTTCACGGAATCGGCTAACAATTCTAATCCAGAACCTAAAGCGGTAAGCGCGATGAAAATCAATAAATGTCCGTAGCCATAGACTAAGGCATTATTTAACGTGCGATCACTGTGTAAAAATTCCCCCCAAGGCATTTTGAAATAAAGCCACCAAAGGGAGAACATTAACGCTGAAATCCCTAAGCCTAATGGGAATGCTTCAGTGAGCATTGCTTCATTACTGTGGAATAATGGTGTGATGGCGTTAGTTGCGCCTAAAATCCCTTCGCCCAAAACGATAATCACTAATAAGCCGTAACGCTCTGAAATGTGGTGTGGGTGCCAAGGGGTTTTGTTGGCGCTTTCCGCCCAGGCCGGCACAGAAAGCTCAAGCAAGGCTAAGAATGGGAATAAGGTGTTGAATAAATAAGGGAATTTTAATGCCACAATAGTCCAACAAATTTGTGCGAAAATAATTCCGAAGGCATAACGTAAGCAGGTGGTGCGGCGCTCTGGATCACCTTTTGCAGCACGAAACCATTGATATGCCATTGCCACACGCATTACGATGTAGCCGATCAAAATCATCACATAATCGTTGTGCTCAAATACATTATTAATGCCAATAGCTAAAATAATCGCGCCGAACATTTGCACCATTGTTACGATACGATAAGTAAAATCATCATTGTCGTAAGCAGAGGCAAACCAAGTAAAGTTCATCCACGCCCACCACACGCAGAAAAACGAGGTGGCAAAATGGATTAAGCCTTCACTAAAATGATGCGCCGCAAGGGCGTGATGCAAGCCGCTTGCAGTCGCCGCAATGGCGATCACAAAAACTAAATCAAAATAAAGCTCTAATGTGGTGGCAACACGATGGGCTTCGTGATGATCACGGGCTTTCATTAATTTATGAATCATTCAATACTCCGAATTAAAAAGAAGAATTAGGCTGGTTTAAAAATTCAATTTCTTCCGCTGTTGAGGTGCGATTTAAAATCGCATTGCGGTGCGGATAACGATTAAATTTATCAATAATCGCTTTATGGCGCAGTTCAAAATCTAAGGTGTAATCATCATTGAGTGCGGTAAATAATTCCACCGCTTGCTGATGAATCAGCGCTGATTCACTGTGCATATAAGGCATAATCATAAATTTACGCCATAAGGTCGGTAGACTAGCAAAATCAGGCTGTTTAATGGCTTCTTGAGCCAACACTAATGCCATTGAATCCTGCGCAAAGGCTGCTGGGGTGTTGCGATATAAATTACGCGAGAATTGATCTAACACGATAATTTCTGCCAAGCGCCCTTCAATGCTTTCACGCCAGTTGGCGCATTCACCTTGCGCGGCGGCTTTTAAAGTGCGGTCAAATTTTTCGCGAATTTTGTCATCAAATTCATCGCTTTTCACAAACCAAAACGGCTGATTCTCTTCGCTAAACCAAAAATCTAGCACCGCTTGTGGCGAGGCAATACTCATAAACATTTCCTTAGTTGACGATAAAAAATGAAGTGAATTTCACGGCGGCGGATTTTACCACAACTTATTAAATTTTGCCCATTAGGCTAAATTTCTAGAAAAAACTTGGTGAATGCGGGTGAAAAGAGTATAATTCGCCCGTTTTTTGACTTATTTTATTAACATTAGAGGAATTAATGGCTAAAGAAGATTGCATTGAAATGCAAGGCACGATTTTAGAAACCTTGCCAAACACGATGTTCCGTGTGGAATTGGAAAATGGACACGTTGTAACCGCACATATTTCAGGGAAAATGCGTAAAAACTATATTCGTATTTTAACTGGCGATAAAGTAACCGTGGAAATGACCCCTTACGATTTAAGTAAAGGACGCATTATTTTCCGCAGCCGTTAATTATCGCATCATTTTTCTTCTTACCTATTCAAATTTTGCCCTAGCCTTGTCTAGGGCAAATTTTTATCTCTTTTTTTATGCGTTGTTGTTATCATAACGCTATTGTCTATTTGGCTAAATCAAGGTTGTAAAATGAGAAATATCAAACACTTCGCACAACGTTATGTGGATTGGGTGATCCGCCTTGGACGCGTGCGATTTTCTATACTTGGCGTCTTAGCACTGGCGGTGCTGGCTTTATGCACACAAGTGTTGTTCAGCCTTTGTGTGGTGGGAACGGTTTATTGGACGGACGTGGTGCGTTCCGTGGTGTTTGGCTTGATTTCCGCGCCTTTTGTGATCTATTTCTTCACCCTTTTGGTGGAAAAACTGGAAAAATCTCGCCTTGAATTAGCCAAATTAGTGGAAAATTTACGCCGTGAAGTCTCAGAAAGAATGGTGGCAGAAAAAAAACTTTCTGTGGCATTAAATGATTTAGAACAAAATAGCCGTAACAAAACTGCGTTAATGACCACCATTAGCCACGAATTACGCACACCGCTGAACGGCATTATTGGCTTAAGCCGTATTTTATTAGACGGCAATTTAAGCACCGAACAGCAAAATTATCTGAAAACCATCAATATGAGTGCGGTGTCTTTAGGGCATATTTTTAGTGATATTATTGATTTAGAAAAAATCGATGCGCACAAAATTGAGTTAAACCGCAAAGAAACGGATTTTTATGCTTTTCTTAATGATATTGCCAATTTTGCTACCTTAATGGCGGAGCAAAATCAGCTCAAATTTGAACTGGAATACGAACCTGATTTACCGCAATGGCTGATGCTAGATAGTGCCAGATTAAGCCAAATTTTATGGAACTTAATTAATAATGCGGTGAAATTCACCCCAAAAGGCGTGATCAAACTGAAAGTTAGCCGAACTGGCGAACAGCAATTTGCCTTCGCCATTTCCGATACGGGTATTGGCATTGCTGAAAGCGAGCTAGCGAATATTTTTGCGATGTATTACCGCGTGCAATCCAATCAATATCAGCACGCAGGCAGCGGCATTGGTTTGGCAGTTTCCAAAACCATTGCCAATTTAATGGGCGGCGATCTCAGCGTGCAAAGTGCGGTGGGAAGAGGCTCCGTTTTTACCTTAACCATTCAAGCCGAGGCGGTCAGCAAGCCGTTAGCCTATCATCAACATCTACCAAGCCAGCTGCGTATTTTGCTGATTGAAGATATTGAAGTGAATGTGATCGTGGCGAAATCCGTGCTGGAAAAATTGGGCTATGAAGTAGATGTCGCAATGACGGGACAACAAGCCATTGAAAAATTTGAACAAAATAGCTATGACTTGCTGCTTATTGACATTCAACTGCCTGATATGTCGGGCTTTCAAATCGCCCAGCATTTACGCCAAAAATACGAAAATGATGAATATGATTATCTGCCGCCACTCATTGCGCTCACTGCCAATGTAATGCACAATAAGCAAGAGTATTTACAGCAAGGAATGGACGATATTCTGCGTAAGCCCCTTTCTTTAGAGGCGCTGACGCAATGTCTTTATCAATATTTTGCTGATGAGATTGCGCTGCCGCTAGGCGAAAATTCTTCCAAAGCAATGAGAGAAACGACAATAGAGCAAGATGACGCACTAGATTTCGCCACACTCAATGAATTTGTCGCTTTATTAGGCGTAAAAACAGTAAAAAATAACACCGCACTTTTCCAACAGCTAATGCCCGATTATATGGCGGAATTAATGGCGGCTTACCGCATTTATCAAACTCAACCCGCGCACAAAACTGAAGTCGGCAACATTGCGCATAAAATCAAAGGTGCGGCAGGTTCGGTGGGCTTAAAACGAATCCAACAAATCGCCGAACAAGCCCAGCATAGCGAAAACCCAAATTGGGAAAGCGAAATCGCCAATTATTTGGAACAATTATCGCAAAATTGGCAAAAAGATTTAGATAAGTTAATAAATTGGCTAAATTCTGTTGATCATTAGCAAAGTTTTTACACATTACACTAGCCACGCTTAAAGGTTTTAGCTAGAATCTGTGCAATTTTAATTCAATATCAACAAGAGGAGAAAACCGATGAATTTTCCAAATGTTGCCAAGCAGGTGATTGATAAACTGGGCGGCAAAGATAACATCAGTGCGCTTGCACATTGCGCAACTCGCTTACGCATTGTGGTGAAAGATGAAAGCAAAATTGACAAAGAAGCGATTGAAAATATTGATGGTGTAAAAGGTCAATTTGCAGTTTCTGGCCAGTATCAAATTATTTTTGGTTCAGGTACCGTAAATAAAGTACACGATGAAATGGCGAAACAGCTGAACATCGGCGATATGACCAAAAATGAAGTTGCAAAACAAGCTTCAGAAAATAACCAAGGGTTAATTATGCGCTTGGTGAAAGGCTTGGCGGATATTTTCGTGCCAATTATCCCTGCTATCGTGGCGGGCGGTTTATTAATGGGTATCCACAGTATGCTTACCGCACAAGGTTTCTTCTGGGACGTACCACAAGCCTTGCGTGATTCTAGCCAGCCAATTACAGGTTATTCCGTAGTCGATCGTTTTAGCAATCTTTCTGATCTTGTTGATTTTATTAATACTATTGCCAACGCGCCATTCGTGTTCTTGCCTGTGTTGCTCGGTTTTTCTGCTACTCGTAAATTCGGCGGAAATCCGTTCTTAGGGGCAGCGTTGGGAATGTTATTGGTTCACCCTGCATTAGCAGACGGTTGGAACTATGCCCTTACTGCTGCACAAGGCAAAATCACACACTGGAATGTGTTCGGTTTAGAAATCGAAAAAGTGGGCTACCAAGGCACGGTAATTCCAACGTTAATTTCTGCTTGGGTTCTGGCTACATTAGAAAAAACGTTCCGTAAATTTGTGCCGTCTTACCTAGACAACCTGATTACTCCAATGTTCTCGCTATTTATCGCGGGTTTACTTGCTTTCACCGTGATTGGGCCAATCGGACGTGAAGCAGGGGATTTGATCACTATCGGTTTAACTTGGTTATATGACAAACTTGGCTTTATCGGTGGCGGTATTTTCGGGACATTCTATGCACCAATCGTTATCACTGGTATGCACCAAACCTTTATCGCCGTAGAAACGCAACTGCTTTCTAATATGTCATTATCGGGCGGTACATTCATCTTCCCAATCGCGGCAATGTCAAACGTCGCACAGGGTGCGGCTTGTTTAGGTGTGGCATTCGCATTGAAAGATCCAAAAGTACGCGGCTTAGCCATTCCTTCGGGTATTTCTGCTTTATTAGGGATCACTGAGCCTGCAATGTTCGGGGTGAACTTACGTTATCGCCAAGCTTTCTTAGCAGCAATGATCGGTTCAGGTTTATCCAGTGCCTTTATTGCGTTCTTTAATGTGAAAGCGCAAGCACTTGGCGCAGCAGGGTTCTTAGGTATTCCGTCTATTAAACCAGACAGCCTTGCAATGTACAGCGTGGGTATGGTGATTTCTTTCGCCGTTGCGTTTACTCTTTCTGTTATTTTAGTAAAACGCGCGCAAGCTAAAGCGTAATTTTTATAAAATTCGCAAAAAAAGCACCGCACTTTGATCTGCACCTTAAACAGGAATACAATATTCTGCGTTTAAGGTGCAGATTTTTATTTTCAGCGAGGCAAAAATGAAGACGCAAATCGATAAGCTAGCTTGGCTATACATTAAAGATAAACAATTATTAATGGCACGCTCTAAAGGCAAAGAGAAATTTTATCTCCCCGGAGGAAAAAGAGAGCAAGGCGAAAGTGATCAACAAGCCCTAATGCGCGAAATTAAAGAAGAATTGGGCATCGACTTAATTGAAAATAGCCTTCAACGAATCGGTGCATTTTCCGCTCAAGCAGACGGAAAAAATATGGATTGCGTTGTAACGCTCACCTGTTACAAAGGCGATTTCATCGGTGATTATCGCCCTGAAAGTGAAATTGCTGAATTAGCTTGGATTGGTTATCAAGACAAAGAAAAATGTTCTCTCGCCACACAAAAAGTTTTGGAATATTTAAAACAGCAAGGGATGCTGGAATAAAAGAACTAGAATAAATACAAAAAAACCGCACTTTTAAAGTGCGGTTTTATTTTTACCGTTTTTTATGGTTAATTAGCGTTTGAACATATTGCCAAGACCGCCTAGGCCGCCCATTCCCCCCATCACTCCTTTCATTCCGCGCATCATTTTTGCCATACCGCCTTTGCGCATTTTTTTCATCATACGCTGCATTTCGTCAAATTGCTTGAGCAATTTATTCACGTCTTGCACCTGTGTGCCTGAGCCAAGCGCAATGCGACGGCGGCGTGAACCTTTGATGATCTCAGGTTTGGCGCGCTCTTTTAGGGTCATTGAATTGATGATGGCTTCCATTTTGATGAACATTTTGTCATCAACTTGATTTTTAATATGATCAGGCAGATTTTTCGCGCCCGGTAATTTTTCAAGCATTGTCATCATTCCGCCCATTTTTTTCATTTCAACGAGCTGATCGCGGAAGTCTTCCAAGGTGAAATCATCGCCTTTTTGGAATTTTTTCGCCATTTTTTCCGCTTTTTCTTGATCCACAGAACGTTGTAGATCTTCGATTAGCGAAAGCACGTCCCCCATTCCTAAAATGCGTGAAGCCACACGATCAGGGTGGAAAGGCTCAAGGGCATCTGTTTTTTCCCCAACCCCTAGGAATTTAATCGGTTTGCCGGTGATTTGGCGAATAGAAAGTGCCGCACCGCCGCGCGCATCGCCGTCCACTTTGGTGAGAATCACGCCAGTAAGTGGGAGGGCTTCGTTGAACGCTTTTGCAGTGTTGGCGGCGTCTTGACCCGTCATTGCGTCCACGGTGAAAAGAGTTTCCACAGGATTAAGTGCGGTGTGAATTTTTTGGATTTCCTCCATCATTTCGCCATCAACGTGCAGGCGACCAGCGGTATCCACAATCAACACATCATAGAATTTGAGCTTAGCCTCTGCTAGGGCGGCTTGCACAATCTCTACTGGATTTTGCTGGCTGTTAGACGGGAAAAAATCCACCCCAACGGCTTGCGCGAGGGTTTCAAGCTGTTTGATCGCCGCAGGGCGATACACGTCCGCCGACACCACCATCACTTTTTTCTTCTGACGTTCACGCAAGAATTTAGCTAATTTCCCCACACTGGTGGTTTTACCCGCCCCTTGCAAACCCGCCATTAGGATCACCGCTGGCGGCTGAGTGGCAAGATTTAGGCTTTCATTTGCTTCACCCATCGCTTTTTCAAGCTCGGATTGCACTATTTTGAGAAATTCTTGCCCCGGTGTTAAGCTACGATTCACTTCCTCGCCGATAGCACGTTCTTTCACTTTATTGATAAATTCACGCACCACAGGCAACGCCACGTCTGCTTCAAGCAATGCCATACGCACTTCGCGCAGGGTATCTTTAATATTATCTTCGGTTAAACGCCCTTTCCCTGTTATGTTACGCAGGGTTTTCGAGAGCCGATCAGAAAGGTTTTCAAACATCGTTTTTCCTAAATTTGAGTGGAATGAAATGAAATAAATTGTGCCAATTATACTGAAATCCCACAGATTTTCATCATTTGAAAGAAATTTATAGCGATTTTAGTGCGGCAAGGCTAGAATAAGAATAGTTCTTAATTTGGCATTAAAGCGAATAAAAAGGTGAATAAAAATGTGGTTTGCCGTTGTTTCAATTTTTTTATATTTAATTAGTATTCTTCTCATTACCCCGATGTTGTTGAAAGCCCATTCGGGCGAACAAACCAAAAAACCGAATAAAACATTGTTTTTTTGCACCGCACTTTTGGCGATTATTACCCACGGCATTAGCCTTGCGCCGTTGTTTTCCCATTGGGCGAATGAGCAAACCTTCACCTTAATGGACATCAGTTCCTTGCTAAGTGTGATCGTGGCAGCTTTAGCAACTTTTGCCATTGGTTTTCGGGTGAATACGCTATGGTTTTTGTTGCCGATTGTCTATTGCCTTGCCATTATCAATTTGATTTTACAAACATTTTTACCTTTTTCTATCGTGCAGCATTTGATCCACAATGTGGGTTTATTCTTGCATATCGGCTTGGCGTTGTTGGCTTATGCTGTCTGTTTTATTGCCACTTTATATGCCGTGCAGTTGTGGTGGATTGACCGCAATCTTAAAAGTAAAAAACTGGCTCTATCGCCAATTATTCCGCCATTAATGACGGTGGAACGCCATTTTTTCCGCTTAATGTTAAGTGGTGAAGTGTTGCTTACCTTAACGTTAATTTCTGGTGCGATTTATTTGCCAGATTTCTTCGGCGTACAAAATGTACAAAAAGCCATCTTTTCTTTCCTTGCGTGGTTGGTGTTAGGTGTCGCGTTAATCGGGCATTGGAAATGGCATTGGCGTGGAAAAAAGGTGATTATTTATAGCATTTCAGGTATGATTTTGCTTTCGATTGCCTATTTTGGAAGTCGAGTTGCGTTTGGGCTAGGGCTTTAATTTTGCCGCCCAAGAACGATGGTTTTATAAAAGGACTTGATTTTGGATAGTATTCCCCTTAGTACGTTATTTATCACTTTAATTATTTTACTCATTTTATCCGCCTATTTTTCCAGTTCAGAAACAGGCTTGCTTTCCGCCAACCGCTATCGTATGCGCTTTTTAGCCGAAAAAGGGCATAAAGGGGCGAAAAAAGCAGAAAAACTTTTGAAAAAAACAGATATTTTACTTAGCCTGATTCTTATCTGTAATAACCTTGTGAATATTTCCGCCTCTGCCATCGCCACCATTATTGGTATGCGTTTATATGGCGATATGGGCGTGGCGATTGCTACAGGGGCATTAACTTTCGCAATGTTGATCTTTGCGGAAATTTTCCCGAAAACCATTGCCGCACTTTATCCAGAAAGAGTGGCGTTTTTATCCAGCCATATTCTCACACCATTGCTGAAAATTTTTAGCCCCATTGTGTTCTTGATGAACCTAATTATTCGTGGCTTGATGAAATTATTTCGCGTGAAAAACGAGCAAAAAACCAGCTCGCTAAGCACCGAAGAATTACGCGCCATTGTGAACCAATCGGGGCATTTCATTCCTTCCGCCCACCAAGAAATGTTGCTTTCTATTTTAGATTTAGAAAAAGTTACCGTGGACGACATTATGGTGCCGCGCAACGACATTGGCGGGATCGACATTGACGATGATTGGAAAGCCATTATGCGTCAGCTCAACCATTCCGCACATAGTAAAGTGGTGCTGTACAAAGAGAGTATGGACGAAAATGTACTGGGTATCTTACGGGTGCGTGAGGCTTACCGCTTAATGTTGGACAAAAATGAATTTAGCAAAGAAACGCTCATTCGTGCGGTGGACGAGGCTTATTTTATCCCTGAAGGCACACCGCTTAATGCGCAATTATTGAATTTCCGCAACAAAAAAGAGCGTATTGGCTTGGTGGTGGACGAATATGGCGACATCAAAGGCTTGGTCACCTTGGAAGATATTTTGGAAGAAATCGTGGGCGAATTTACCACGTCAACTGCCCCGTCCATTGATGAAGAAGTTACTCAGCAATCTGACGGCTCAATGATCATTGAAGGCTCTGCCAATATTCGTGATCTGAACAAATTGTTTGACTGGCATTTAGACACCGACGAAGCGCGCACTTTCAACGGATTGATTTTAGAGCATTTGGAAGAAATCCCCGAAGAAGGCACGGAATGTGAAATCAACGGTTTAAAAATCACTATTTTAGAAGTAGCGGATAATATGGTGAAACAAGCAAAAGTAGAAAAAATCTCACCAACAAAACAGCCAGAATAAACGGTTTTTCCTATCATAAAATCACAAAGACGGAAGGTAGTTTGCCTTTCGTCTTTTTCTTTTGCCTTTTATTTACTTTTTATCTTTAAACGTTATCTAATTTATTTCACAAAGTGCGGTGATTTTTTACAAAATTTTTCTCAATTTTTAAGGATTTTCTTCCTGTTTCAGAAATTTTTATCTTTTGAATTTTTAGTTATTGACCATAAATGCAAAAGTAAACAATAATAATTCTCAATAATTTGACAATATGAAATAAAGGAAGTTCATTATGAAAAAAGCAAAATTTGTTCTTTTACCTCTCGCTACGCTTGTTGCTACAGCGGTACAAGCGGAAAGCCTTGGTGTGATTGATGTCATCACGGAAAATACAGGGGCGAAAAGCAAAACCAATGTTGTTACCCTAAAACAAATGGAACGTAGCACGGAGACGGATTTGCGTGGTTTATTATTTGATGAGCCAGCCATCAATTTCGGTGGCGGAAATGGTGGGACATCACAATGGGTAACTATTCGTGGAATGGGGCAAGATCAAATTGATTTCAAAGTGGATAATACGTATTCAGATACACAATCTTTCCATCACGAAGGGCGGTTTTTACTCGATCCCGCTTTGATTAAGCGTATTGATGTGCAAAAAGGGGCGGGGTCAGCCAGTGCTGGGATTGGTGCAACCAGTGGCTCAATCATTGCAACCACAGTTGATGCGCAGGATTTATTGAGAGAGGGGCAAAATTTTGGCTTTAAGCTCACTGGTGGCGTACGCAGTAATAAAGGCTATACGCAAGGCGCAAGTGTTTATGGCAAAGTTGGGGCATTTGATGCCTTGATTTCTGGCAACTGGAACCATAAAGAAAATTACAAAGGCGGTAAAGGCTACCAAAACCTTAACGGCTCAGACATTGTACAAAACAGTGCCTTAGGTGAGCGTGGTTTATTAGCCAAACTCGGTTGGGATATTACTGAAAATCAACGTGTGGTATTAAGCCATCGCCAAGAGCGCTATTACGGCGTAAGAGCATTGCGTGAAGAATTTGATTTTACCAATTCTTATATTTCTACATCACGCTTATCACCAGAGCAACGCAATAAGGGTTACAGCTTAAGTTCCGTTTATGCTGGGAAAGACAGACGTGGCAATGATTCTTACTATGTCCTTGATCAAAACGGTAACTATGTTGTGAATGAAGATAACAACAATCCACGTTACCGCACCACCACGCAAGATACCACCAATTTAGAGTGGACGGGTAAAAATATGGGCTTTATTACCGAAGCCAACGCCAATGTTTATCACACTAAACGTGTGCGTAAAGAACCTACAGGGCAAACCCGTATTCTTACCACTGGGGCAAACTTAAATTTAGACAGCGCTATTGGTGAAAATCACCTTGTGAAATACGGTGTAAACTATCGTAAACAAGTGGGGAAACCAAACCAACTTGCCGCAGGGGCGCATAATCAACGTAAAGATGATCTTGGATTTTATGTAGAAGGCATTTGGGGCATTGGGCCAGTTACCCTAACCACAGGCGCACGTTACGACTATTTTGAGTTTAAGGCCTCTGATGGTAAAAAAGCCAGCAAAGGGCATTTCAACCCAAGTGCGGGCTTAATTTGGCAAGTTTCTGATGATTTAAGCCTGAATACCAGCTTGAACTATGCAAGCCGCAGCCCTCGTTTATATGAAGTGGTGATTGCAGGCTCTGGCACAATTAGCGTGGATAGCAATATCCGTGCAGAGCAAGCACGCAATGCAGAAATTGGTTTTAACTACGATTTGAACGACAGCTTCTCATTAAACGGAAGTTACTTCTGGCAAAAAGTGAAAGATGCGATGTCGTTAAAAAATAACGCCATTTACAACGGCGCATTATTGCGTAACCAAGGTTATGAATTAGGCGCAGCTTACAAATATTCAGGGCTAACCTTGCGTGCTGGCGTGGCTGAAAGCAAGCCAGAAGTTTATGGCAATGTGGCGGATAATACCGTATTTGCCGTTGCTACTGGGCGAACTTGGACGACTGAGGTTTCCTATAAATTTGAGCAACCTAATCTTGAAATCGGTTGGAAAGGACGTTTTGTTGAAGGTGAAACGGGAACACCAAGCCGTGGTTCTGGTTCAGGCGACAGCGTGAAACAACCGGGTTACGGCGTCAATGATCTTTACGCAAGTTGGGAAGCAAACGAAAATCTCACCATTAATGTTGCGGTGGATAACGTGTTCAACAAGAACTACAAAAGCCACAGCCAACGTGCAGGGGTAAACAGCCTAACTGGCGCAGGGCGTGATTTCCGAATGAATGTGAGTTACACATTCTAAATGTGAAAAAACAAAGTGAGGTGATTTTTCACCGCATTTTTTGTTTGTGCTTTGACCGCAAATTTTTAATTTGCTACAATTTGCAACCTAATTGAAATTCATTCTCAATAACAATTAAGGGCAATTTGCCTCGTTTTATTTGAAGTCAGCGTTAAGGATTTCTCAATGCCGCAATTATTCGCATTTTTACAACATTATGTTGATTACATTATTTTAGGTTTACTCGGTTTAATGAGCTTTATTATGGTATGGTTCGTGATTGAACGCTTTATCTTTTTAAGCCGTGTGAATGTTTCGCACTACACCAATATCCACGAGTTAGACATTGATCTCAACCGTAACCTAACTATTATTTCCACCATTGGCTCAAATGCCCCTTATGTGGGTTTATTGGGTACAGTTATCGGGATTTTATTAACTTTCTATGAATTAGGAAATTCAGGTGGGGACATTGATGCCGCTGCCATTATGCTTAACCTTTCCCTCGCCTTAAAAGCCACGGCGGTGGGGATTTTAGTTGCCATTCCATCAATGGTGTTTTACAACGGCTTGCAACGCAAAGTGGAAGTCAATCGCCTAAAATGGAAAGCCTTAAACGGACAAAAAATCTAGGGGCATAATGTGAAAAAGTTTGATGAAATCAATATTATCCCTTTCATTGACATTATGTTAGTGTTGCTGGCGATTGTCTTAATCACCGCGTCTTTTATTTCGCAAGGCAAAATTCAAGTGAACGTGCCAAAAGCCAGCAGCACCGTAGCGTTTAAATCGGACGATTTAGCCAAATTATTAACCGTTACGGAAACAGGCGAAATCTTTTTTAACGATAAGCCGACAGATTTAGCGCAAATGGAAAAAGAAGTGGCAAGCTGGGCAAAAGATCAAAAAGTGACCCTGAAAGTGGACGCCAAAGCCACATTCCAAGATTTTGTTAGCCTGACAGATTTAATGGCGAAAAATAACATCAAAAATGTTGCCATTGTTACAATGAAAGAAAAAGGCAAATAAATGGCAAATAAACATCGTTCTTGGTTCGGCTTCTTCTTTTCTCTCCTATTTCACGCCACCGTGATCGGGGCGATTGTCTATGCTGTAAAAGCCGATAGCAGCGCCAATGGGTATCAAGCAGACGTGATCGACAACAGTATTTCAATGGAAATGCTAATGGGAATGACCGTTGAAGAACCTGAACCCGCGCCAGAACCTGTTGCAGAACCTGAGCCAGAGCCAGTGGCAAAAGAAACGGTGCCCGATCCCATTGTAAAACCTGAACCGCCAAAACCGGAAAAGCCAAAAGAAATTAAGAAAGAAAAACCGAAAGAGAAAAAGAAAGAAAAACCGAAAAAAGAGAAACCTCAACTCAAAGAGAAACCTTTGGCGAATAAGGCGCTTGAAAAAGGGGATCGCAATGTGAATTCTGAAGCGAAAATCACAGCGACAGCAACCAGCTTAGGCAAGGCAACGGTGAATAATCCAAACCTTGTTAGTAAAAGTGCTGGCTCTGATGTAAAGAATGCCTATATGGGCGCATTGCGCCGAGAAATAGAACGCCATAGACGCTACCCACAACGGGCTAAAATGATGCGTAAACAAGGGGTGGCGACAGTGAGTTTTAATATTGCTGCAGATGGTTCGTTGAGTAATATTCAACTCGTAAAATCCTCTGGTAATAATGATTTAGATAAAGCCGCCTTAGAGGCGGTAAACCGAACAAAATCTATCGGCGCAAGACCAGCAGGACTTTCACCTTCAATGACCGTGCCAATTCGGTTTAGTATTCTATAAAATATGAAGTGCGGTGGAAAAATATTGAGTTTTTCCACCGCACTTTTCTTTACCCTAATTTTCCATCGGTTGGATTAATTTCCAGCTTTTATCTGCCTGAATTTGCAAATGCAATCTGTGATGCTTAAGTAAGGTGGAGCGATGACCTACGCTGATTATGGTGGTATTTGGCAATGCGCTTTTTAATAACTGATACATTGCGTCTTCCAATCCTTCGTCCATACTTGCTGTTGCTTCGTCAAGAAATGCCACCTGTGGCTTGTGTAATAATAAGCGGGCAAAGGCAAGGCGCTGTTGTTCGCCGAGAGAAAGCACGCGCGTCCAATCTTGTTCTTGCTCGAGCTTATCGGTTAAATGTCCTAAATTAACTTGTTGCATAATTTGTTGGATTGCAGCGAGATTGCAATCTTCACTTGCCATTGCAGGATAATAAAGGGCATCAATTAAGCGACCTTGCGGCAAATAAGGTTTTTGCGAAAGAAATAGGGCGCTGTGTTGCGGGCAGATTACGGTGCCTTCGGAATATTGCCAAAGCCCTGCTGCGGTGCGTAATAGCGTGGTTTTTCCAACCCCAGATTGCCCTTGAATTAGTACCCTTGTGCCTAGGGGAAAGGTGAGGTTTAAGTTTTCAATCAGGCTTTTTCCATCAGGGCGTTTTATAGTGAGATTTTGGAATGCCACTTCGCCTTGGCTATCTTGAAGCTGGGTTTTAGACGGTTGATTAACTGCGTTGATCGCACTATGAAAACCTGTTAAACGATCAAGCACAGCACGGTAAGCCGCGAAATCATCATAAGAATTACGATAAAAAGAAAGAGATTCTTGTACTTTGCCAAAGGCTTGGGCGGTTTGCATTAAATCACCGAGTTTGATTTGTTCACTGAAGTAGCGCCCCGCTTGAATAAGAAGTGGGAAGACAACGGAGATCTGTGAAACAGCTAAGTTAAAGCCAGATAATTTCAGGGTGCGGTAAACCAGTTGCCAGATGTTTCCAATAATTTTATTGAATTGTTTGAACAATAAGTGTTGTTCCATTTTTTCACCACGGTAGAAGGCAATGCTTTCCGCATATTCTTTTAGGCGAATGAGGGAATAACGGTAATTTGCGTTGAGCCTTTCATTAGCGAAGTTGAGTTTAATTAATGGTCGTCCAATTCTAAAGGCAATCACACTGGTAATAAGCACATAAATAAACACTAAAAATACCATCATATGCGGGATTTCATAGCCCGCGATTTCCATTGGCCCTGATAAGTTCCACAAAATCGCGGTGAATGCGATGAGTGAAACTGTGGAGGAAATCACGCCTGTAGCAAAACTGAGCGAGCTGTTGATGTAAGATTCAATATCTTGCTGGATACGTTGATCGGGATTGTCTAGCTGATTGAGGCTATATAGGGTTTTATAATAGGCTTGGTTGGCTGTCCATTTTTCTACATAATGCCCATTGAGCCAAGTTCGCCATTGAATTTTGAAGCGTTGCGAAATGTAGTAGGTAAACAGCACATTCAACACGTGAACAGTGGCAAGCAAGGAAAATACGACCATTTGTTGCCAGAATACACTGACATTCATTTCTTGTAATGCGCTGTACATTGCGTTATACCAATTAGAAAATAGAATATCTAACCGCACAGCAACTAGATTAAAGAAGATGATCACCCAAAAATAGCAGAGTGGTTTGAGGCTCTGTTTGGGGGAAAGGTAATTTTTAGCTAAAAGCCAAAATTGATGCGCCCAGCGAGTTGTTTTGACTAAAAGCGCTAAGATAAGGGAGAAGACAATGCTCGTAATCACGAGGCTTTGGATTATCCATAAAAATGAACTTAGTAATTCGTCTGACCAATTCATAATATTTCCGAGTAATGAGTTGATAGAAAAGAAAATAGTTAATCGTGTTGTTTAGATAGCAGAATGAGAAATTTGTTCAAAGATTGTTAAAGAAATTAATGCGGTAAGCAAGAAAAATGTGATGTAGATTAAATTTTTGGACTTTAATTTATTCTTTCTATCTGGAGATTGCTATAATTTTTTTAGTTAAATTAAATTTTTGAGGTTGTTATGAGTGATATTGCAGTTACGATTAGCATTTTAGCCCTCGTTGCGGTGGTCGGATTATGGATCGGTCATTTTAAAATTCGTGGCGTAGGGCTCGGTATTGGGGGGGTATTGTTTGGGGGGATCATTGTTGCCCATTTTACCAACCAATATGGCGTGCATTTAGATGCACATACGCTACATTTTATTCAAGAATTTGGCTTGATCTTATTTGTTTATACGATTGGTATTCAAGTAGGGCCGGGTTTTTTTGCCTCATTACGAGAATCAGGCTTAAAACTCAATGGGTTAGCGGTACTCATCGTATTACTTGGGGCAGCCAGTGTGGTTGTGTTATATAAAGCCGCTGATGTGCCACTTGATATTATTCTTGGGGTTTATTCTGGGGCGGTAACTAATACTCCATCTTTAGGGGCAGGGCAACAAATTCTTGCTGAATTGGGAATGAGCCATACCACCAGTAATATGGGTATGGCTTATGCCGTAGCTTACCCTTTTGGGATTTGTGGGATTTTACTCACAATGTGGTTAGTGCGGTTGTTTTTTAAAATAAAAGTGGAAGAAGAGGACGCCAATTTCCAACGCGAAAGCGGTCAGGATAAGGAAAGTTTGCGTTCAATGAATGTGCGCGTAACCAACCCAAATCTTAACGGCTTGCCGCTAATTGAAATCCCGGGGTTTGAAAGCAAAGAGGTGGTTTGCTCTCGCTTAAAACGTGGTGATAACGTAAGCGTGCCGAATGCAGACACCGAAATTTTTCTTGATGATTTGCTCCATTTAGTAGGGGAAGCGCATACATTAAGAAAAATGAAACTCGTGATTGGTGAAGAAGTGGATGTGCCACGTTCAACGCTCACTGGTGATCTTCGTTCTGAGCGCATTGTGGTAACCAATGAAAAAGTCTTGGGAAAACGCATTAAATCTTTGGGTATTCATCAAAAATATGGTGTGGTGATTTCTCGGTTAAACCGTGCTGGGGTGGAACTTGTACCAAGTGCAAATACGAGCTTGCAATTTGGTGATGTGCTACACATTGTCGGACGCGCTGATATGATTGATAACGCCATTGCCTTAATTGGTAACGCACAGCAAAAATTGCAACAAGTGCAAATGCTCCCTGTTTTTATTGGGATTGGCTTAGGGGTGTTAGTCGGCTCAATTCCTTTTTATATTCCGGGCCTTTCTGTGGCGCTAAAACTGGGTTTAGCTGGTGGGCCGCTTGTTGTTGCGCTGATTTTGGCAAGAATAGGGAGCATTGGAAAACTTTACTGGTTTATGCCACCAAGTGCTAACTTAGCGTTACGCGAAATTGGCATTGTTTTATTCCTTGCGGTTGTAGGGCTAAAATCAGGCGGTAACTTTGTGGATACCCTAGTAAATGGTTCTGGGCTTGAATGGATGGGCTATGGCATTATCATCACCTTCTTCCCATTAATGGCGGTGGGGCTGTTTGCGCGTTTATACCTAAAACTTAACTACCTGTCTTTATGTGGTTTACTTGCAGGCTCAATGACAGATCCCCCTGCGCTTGCCTTTGCCAATGCGATTAAAGAAGACAGCGGAATTGCCGCACTTTCTTACGCCACCGTTTATCCATTGGTGATGTTCTTGCGGATACTCTCACCACAGTTATTAGCCATTTTATTGTGGTCTTTTTTCTAACTTTTCTCACATTTAGTAATTTATCAATGCCCGGCTTAGCTGGGCATTTTTTTATTCTTATTTTTGATATAACAGCTAAGTTTGCGATGAACTGGCTGCTTATTATCCCTTTGTTTTCTTTTTATATTTTTCAACTGGTCTGAACTCTGATTAGTTAGGCTAAATTTGTTTGCACTAGTGTAGTGCTTTCTTTATAATCCAGCAGCTTTTCTAATCAATTTTTATCAATTTAATCGAAAAAAGGTTACAAATGACTAAAACAACAATTTTTTCAAGAACATTACTTTCTTCTGCATTATTAGCTGTTGCAGGAGGTGCACAGGCAGCAGCATTCCAATTAGCAGAAGTTTCAAGCTCAGGTTTAGGCCGTGCCTATGCTGGTGAAGCAGCCATTGCTGATAACGCCTCTGTGGTGGCAACCAACCCAGCTTTAATGACTTTATTTAAAACCAACCAATTTAGCGTGGGTGGGGTTTATGTGGATTCTAAAATTCGTGTTGATGGTACGGTAACCGCGACAGCTGCTCTAAATACTACTTCTGCACAGGTTGCGCAAGGAAGCTTAGCTAATAACAATGTGGTTCCGGGGGCATTTGTACCAAATATGTATTTTGTTGCGCCAATAAACGATAAATTTGCGATTGGAGCCGGAATGAACGTTAATTTTGGTTTAAAAAGCGAATATAGCTCAGATTATAATGGCGGCATTTTTGGTGGAAAAACAGATCTAACGACCATTAATTTAAATTTAAGTGGTGCATATCGTGTAACACAAGGGTTAAGTTTCGGTGCAGGGCTAAATGCGGTTTATGCAAAAGCCAAACTTGAACGTAATGCTGGGGTTCTTGATGATGCCTTAGAAAAATATTCACAGATCTTAACTGCGGCACGTTCATCATTTGCTGCGGTGGTTACCGCACAAAGTAACGCGATGGCGAAAACCACATCAGTTGTTCGTTTACAAGATAAAAATGCCTGGGGGCTTGGTTGGAATGCGGGCTTAGTTTACGAATTTAACGAAGCTCATCGTCTTGGTTTTGCTTATCATTCTAAGGTTGATATTGATTTTAAAGATAGAGCCGCTATTGGTAATAGTCAAACGGGAGTGGGTGGACTGACTTTACATTTGCCTAGCTACTGGGAGTTCTCTGGCTTTCACCAATTCACGGATGATTTTGCATTGCATTATAGCTACAAACGCACTAAATGGAGCCGTTTACAAAGCTTACATGCAACATTTGATAATGGAAGCGAAGCGTTCCATAAGGATCTTAATTACCGCAATGCTTCACGCTTTGCATTAGGTGGTACTTATAAAGTGAATGAACAACTGCTCTTGCGTGCGGGTGTTGCTTATGACAAAGCAGCGGGCGAAGCAACGGCAGCTATTCCTGATACAAACAGAACTTGGTATAGCTTAGGAGCAACTTATGCATTTACACCAAATCTCTCGGTTGATTTTGGTTTTGCTCACTTACGCGGTAAAAAAGTTCACTTTACTGAAGATTATGTGAAAGGCACGATCAAAATTGAAGCGGATTATATCTCCAAATCCAGTGCCAACCTCTACGGTTTAAATCTAAATTACAGTTTCTAATTTGACTGACTAGGAATTTACCCTAATTTCACTATAATAAGCCTATCCTCTGTGATAGGCTTTTTTGTTCATGCCGATAATGGTGGAAATCATTTCATCTATTTAGATAAAGTGCGGTCGGTTTTTCATTAATTTTTTATGAGGGATATCAATGAGCGAGATCTATTATTGCTACTACTCATCACCAATCGGGCGGTTATTGATGATTAGCCAAGATAACAAATTAACCAATTTGGATTTAGAAGCGGAGCAAATTGCGCCAAATCCAAAATGGATTTTACAGGAAAATCACCCGCTCTTTGCGCAAGTTTCGGCGGCATTAACCCGTTATTTTAATGGTGAAAAAGAAGATTTTGCAGGGATTCCGCTGAATCCACAAGGCACGCCTTTTCAGCAAAGCATTTGGCAGCAGCTTTGCCAAATTGCTTATGGTGAAACCACAAGTTATGGCGAGTTAGCCAATCGCATTAACAAACCGAAAGCGGTGCGCGCCGTGGGTGGTGCGGTGGGGAGTAATCCAATTAGCATCATTATTCCTTGCCATCGCGTGTTAGGAAAAACACGTCAGCTAACGGGATTTGGCGGTGGATTGCCTGCCAAACGCCATTTGTTACAGTTAGAAAATATTGCTTATGTGGATAAAGGCGTGGAATACGTCAAACAGAAATTATTGAAAAAGTATCAACGCTAACAAAAACTTGATAAAAAAGCACCGCACTTTATGAATAGCCCAAATTCCGAACAAGCTCTACTCTCCCTTGCGCGATCGCTGGCGGGACTCACTTTTGGTGAAGTCGCCAAGGAGTTGAATATGTCTGTGCCGCCCAATTTGAAACGGGATAAAGGCTGGGTGGGAATGTTGCTGGAAACTGCCTTGGGTGCAACTGCTGGGAGCAAAGCGGAACAAGATTTTGCCCATCTTGGCATTGAGCTCAAAACCATTCCCATTAATCGTCAAGGAAAGCCCCTTGAAACCACCTTCGTCAGCCTTGCGCCGCTGATTCAAAATAGCGGAATCACTTGGCAATCTTCTCACGTTCGCCATAAATTATCCAAAGTGCTGTGGATTCCCATTGAGGGTGAACGCACCATTCCCCTTGCCGAACGTCATATTGGGCAGCCTATTTTATGGCAGCCCTCGCCCGAACAAGAGCAACGTTTGCAGCAAGATTGGGAAGAATTAATGGAATATATCGTATTTGGTCGGCTTGATGAAATTACCGCACGCCTTGGTGAAGTGCTACAACTTCGCCCTAAAGGCGCAAATAGTAAATCGCTAACCAAAGGCATTGGGCGAAATGGCGAGGTGATTGACACCTTACCGCTCGGCTTTTATTTATGCAAAAATTTCACCCACGAAATCCTGCAACAATTTCAGCAAAATGGCTGATTTTCCTTTCCATTAAAGCCAGAAATCTATATCATTGTTCGCTTTAGATTTAATCTATAAGGAACTTATTATGTTTGACTGGATCGCCAGCCCCGAAGCCTGGGTGGCTTTATTTACCCTAACCGCATTAGAAATTGTGTTGGGCATTGATAACATCATTTTTATCAGTATTTTAGTCGGGCGTTTGCCAGCCCAACAACGTCAATCAGGGCGAATTATCGGCTTAGGCTTGGCAATGGCTACGCGTATTTTATTGTTGCTTTCCCTTTCTTGGTTAATGAAACTCACTGAGCCGTTATTTGAGGTTTTCTCGCAACAAATTTCAGGACGTGATCTTATTTTAATCGTGGGCGGATTATTTTTGGTGGCGAAAAGCACCCACGAAATTCATCACGCAATGACGCCAGAAGAAGAGGGCGAAGACCAAAGTGCGGCAAAAAAAGTGAATTTTTTCAGCGTACTCATTCAAATTGCCATTTTAGATATTGTATTCTCGCTGGATTCCGTGATCACCGCTGTGGGAATGGCAAGCGAAATTGGCGTGATGATTTTGGCGATTGTGATTGCCGTCGGCGTAATGATGCTAGCAGCCAAACCGATTGGCGATTTTGTGGAATCGCACCCAACGCTGAAAGTACTTGCTCTTTCGTTCTTGATTTTAGTGGGCGTGGCATTAATTGGTGAAGGCTTAGATTTCCACATTCCAAAAGGCTACATTTACTTCGCAATGGGCTTCTCCGTGGTGGTAGAAATGATCAATATCAAAATGCGTAAGCGTTTGATTAAACGCCCATAATGCTAGAATAAAGAAGTGCGGTGCAAAAATTCTGAAAATTTGCACCACACTTTGTTTTTCTTCTTTTAACTTTTTCCAGCCCTAATTTTTTTATTTTACTTTTATTGCCTTACCATTTTCGATACATATTGGCGCACATCACTTGCCCTAACACATAAAGGGTGGAATTTTTTTGCAATTTTACCGTGTGTCGTTGTTGTTTGCGTAAGGCGGCGCGGATACCATCGCCCCAAAATTCACTGTAGTAATCCGTTCTAACTTGGGTAAGACGATAAGTATTACAGTTAAGAATTTTGTATTGACGCACGGAGCGCGCGTAAAGTTCTGGGCGCTCTTTATACACGAATAAGCCTTTATCCGAATTAATTACCACATCAAAATGAATTAAGTGCTTGTCTTCGTTATCCACCCAAACCGATTGGGTATCTACATAATATTCTGCATTCGGCGCTAATTTGAAATAGCCTGCTTTGGTTAAGGTTGGCAGAACGAGTTTGACTTCTGGGGGCGGTGAAGTAGGCGTAGTAGAACAAGCGGCAAGTAGCATTACGCTAAGCAATAAACCTAATTTTTTCATTTTGACCTCCTTACATTCTGAGGAAGAACGCTCGTTGATTAGGTTAGAATCATTCTGGCATATTTGAATGGGGATTTCTAACAAAAAAAGACGATTTTGTGAGCTGTTCCACAAAATCAGCTTTACATAAAGAGTGAAAATAAAGCGACGCGATAAAATTTATCGCAAACGATTGCGTAGGCGTGCTACAATACGCGCGATTTTCAGTAACTCAAGTCATATAGGAAAAAATCGTGAGCAAACAATCATTAAGTTACAAAGATGCGGGTGTGGATATTAACGCAGGCAACGCGTTAGTGGAAAAAATTGAAGCCGATGTTAAACGCACCACGCGTCCTGAAGTTATTGGTGGATTGGGCGGATTTGGCGCGCTTTGTGCATTGCCGAGCAAGTATAAAGAGCCAATTTTGGTGTCTGGCACAGACGGTGTTGGCACAAAATTACGCCTTGCCATTGATTTGAATAAACACGATACCATCGGCATTGACTTGGTGGCGATGTGCGTTAATGATTTGGTGGTGCAAGGAGCAGAACCGCTATTTTTCCTAGATTATTATGCCACAGGCAAATTAGACGTAGATGTGGCAGCCAGCGTGATCAAAGGCATTGCCAACGGTTGTGAACAATCAGGTTGCGCTTTAGTGGGCGGTGAAACCGCAGAAATGCCGGGAATGTATCATCAAGGTGATTATGATTTAGCAGGCTTCTGCGTGGGTGTGGTCGAGAAGTCAGAAATTATTGACGGCAGCCAAGTGAAAGTGGGCGATGCGTTAATCGCATTAGGCTCAAGTGGCGCACATTCCAATGGTTATTCATTAATTCGCAAAGTGATCGAGCGTTCAGGCATCGACCCTGCGAGTGCAGAATTAGACGGCAAGCCTTTCGCTGATCAAGTGTTAGCGCCAACCAAAATTTATGTTAAATCCATTTTACAATTGATCAAACATGTGCCTGTTCACGCCATTTCTCACTTAACGGGCGGTGGCTTCTGGGAAAATATCCCTCGCGTGTTACCGCACAATGTGCAAGCCGTGATTGATGAAACAAGCTGGCAATGGCCTGCCATTTTTAACTGGTTGCAAGAGCAGGGCAATATCGATCGCTATGAAATGTATCGCACCTTCAACTGCGGGGTGGGTATGATCATCGCCTTGCCACAGGATCAAGTGGAAACCGCGTTGGCATTATTGCAACAAGCAGGCGAAAATGCGTGGCAGATTGGTCGCATTGAAAGTGCGAGCGAAGGCGAAGAGCAGGTTGTTATTCGTTAATGAAAAAGATTGTTGTACTGATTTCTGGTGAAGGGCAAACCTTGCAAAGCATTATTGATGCTTGCAAGGCGGGGGATATTCCTGCGCAAATTTGTGCTGTTATCGCCAATAAAGCAAACGCTTATGGCTTACAGCGCGCGAAAATGGCTGAAATTCCCACCGCACTTTTTGAACGCAAGGATTACGCTGATAATCTAGCGATGGATCGGGCTATCGGTGATTATATTGCTGAGCTTGGTGCGGATTTAATTGTGCTAGCTGGTTATATGAAAATCCTAACTGCTGAATTTACCCAACGTTTTGCAGGCAAAATTCTCAACATTCACCCATCACTGTTGCCGAAATATCCGGGCTTACACACTTATCAGCGCGCGTTAGAAGCGGGCGATCAAGAACACGGTACAACGGTGCATTTTGTCAATGAGGAAGTGGACGGTGGTGCTATTGTACTGCAAGCCAAAGTGCCAATTTTTCCAGATGATGAAGTCTGTGATATTGAGCAGCGTGTGAAATATCAAGAGCAGCAAATTTATCCTTTAGTGATAAATTGGTTTGTTACCGATCGTTTAACGCTTCAAAATGGCAGCGCCTATTTAGATAGTAAATGCCTGCCAAATGCAGGTTATGCAATGGATTAAGGATACAAAGCACAAACTTCAGTTTGTGCTTTTTCTTTATTCTGTCGGAGAAAGAATTTCATTAAGTGCGGTCATTTTTTTGTGAATTTTTGGTATAGTAGCGAAAATTCATCATAACTTAGTTACTCTTTAGGATTTATAAATGGCAGAAAAAATTCTGATTGATGAAGATCGATTTATGCGAACCATTTCTCGAATTTCGCACGAAATCATCGAAAAACATCAAAATCTCAATGACCTCATTATTGTCGGAATTAAGCGCCGTGGGGCGGAAATTGCAGAGTTAATCAAGCGTAAAATTAATGATTTAACAGGTAAAGAGCTGCCTTCCCTTGATTTGGATATTACCTTTTATCGCGATGATTTGGAATATGTTGAGCCGCAAAGCCAATCGCCTGTGTATAGCGGCGCATCAAATTATGTGAGTATTCAAAATAAAATTGTAATTTTGGTTGATGATGTGTTGTTCACGGGGCGCACCATTCGAGCGGCGTTAGATGCGTTAATTGATTTTGGGCGAGCGGCAAAAGTGGAATTAGTGATTTTTGTGGATCGCGGACACCGTGAATTGCCAATTCGTGCCGATTATGTCGGCAAAAATGTGCCAACCAGTCGTGCGGAAAAAGTGCAAGTTCGGACGATGAAGTTTGATCAATGTTACGAGGTGGCGCTGGTATCAAAATAAACGTCGTGTAAAAAATGTTTTATCAAACTAAATCGATGAACCTTTTGGCAAATTGACACTCTAACGTAAAATAATTTGAACTAATAAATGGAAAATATGAAAGGATTTAACTTTAAAGCGATTTTAGTAGGTTTGGTGGGATTATTTGCGCTTTCAGCGAATGTATCTGCCGTAGAACGCGTGGTTGCCACCGTGAATGGAAGCCCTATTTTAGAAAGCCAAGTGCGTACTGCTTTAGGTAAAAAGGCCAATACAGAAGCAAATCGCGAGGCGGCATTAAATACGGTGATTGATGATATTTTAGTTAATCAAGCCATTAAAGATTCTGGTGTGAGTGTGAGTAGCGCACAAGTTGATCGCGTAATGGAAGATATTGCGGCACGCAATGGCTTGACGTACGGACAACTACTTGATGTATTGGATTATCAAGGCATTAACTATCATCAGTATCGCCAACAGATCGCAAATCAATTATTAATGTCGGAAGTGCGCAATCAGGCGATTGGTAAAAGTGTTGATGTAACCCGAGAAGAAGTGCAAGAACTTGGGCAAAAATTGCTTGATCAAGCGAAAGCACAGGGTAAAGAGAAAAAAGTTACTGGAACAGAATACCAAGTTCGTCATATCTTATTGAAATTAAACCCATTATTAAATGATGCGCAAGCGAAAGCGCAATTAACTCAAATTCGTGCGGATATTTTGGCGCATAAAACCACCTTTGCTGATGCTGCATTAAAATATTCTAAAGATTATTTATCTGGCGCGAATGGCGGCAGTTTAGGCTTTGCTTTCCCAGAAACTTATGTGCCACCCTTTGCTAAAATGGTACAAAGCACGAAGAAAGGCACCATTTCTGCACCATTTAAAACAGAATTTGGCTGGCATATTTTAGAAGTTACTGACACTCGCCAAGGGGATCGTACCCGTGATGCTTATATGCAAAAAGCCTATGAACAGTTAGTCAATCAACAACTGCGCGAAGCCTCACAAGATTGGGTGAAAGCCTTGCGTAAAACTGCGAATATTAAATATTTCAAGTAATTTGAAGCAATCACGAAATCCCAGCCCCAATGCTGGGATTTTTGTTTTATAATAGCGTGTCTTTTTTAACAGTGATAAATCATTATGAGTTCAAGAAAACATCTAGGTCATACCGCCCGTAAACGTTTCGGGCAGAACTTTTTATCAGACGATAATATTATTCAAAGCATTGTGGCAGCCATTTATCCACAGCCAGATCAATTCTTAGTAGAAATCGGCCCCGGTTTGGGGGCGCTAACAGAACCTGTTGCGGAGCAAGTTGAGCATTTAACCGTTGTGGAGTTAGACCGAGATTTGGCTGAACGTTTGCGTCATCACCCATTTTTACATCAAAAGTTGAATGTGATTGAAACAGATGCGATGCAGTTTGATTTTGGGCAACTTTACCGTGATGAGCATTTAGCGGAAAAAAATCAGAAATTACGCATTTTCGGCAATCTTCCTTATAACATTTCAACGCCATTAATGTTCCATTTGTTCAACTATTGCGAACAAATTCAAGATATGCACTTTATGCTACAAAAAGAAGTGGTAAAACGTCTTTGCGCTGCACCGAATAGCAAGGCTTACGGACGCTTAACCATTATGGCGCAATATTTTTGCCAAGTAATGCCTGTATTGGAAGTACCACCGAGTGCTTTTAAACCAGCGCCCAAAGTGGATTCAGCAGTAGTGCGTTTAATTCCACACAGCACGCTTCCGCACCCAGTGAAAGATTTATACTGGCTCAATCGCGTGTGTACGCAAGCCTTTAATCAACGTCGTAAAACCTTGCGTAATGCACTTTCTACACTATTTTCTGCGGAAAATCTCACCGCACTTGGGATTGATTTAAATGCGCGGGCAGAAAATCTTTCCATTGCCGATTATGCCAGATTAGCAAACTGGCTATGTGATAACCCTGTGGTGGAAAACACACAGAGCGAAACGGAATAAAACAATGGCAACCTACTTAGTCGGCGATCTGCAAGGCTGTTATGATGAATTGCACGCTTTGTTGGAAAAGGTAAACTTTGATCCGAGCCAAGATGTGCTTTATTTAGTGGGTGATTTGGTGGCGCGTGGGGATAAATCCCTTGAATGTTTACGTTTAGTCAAATCCCTTGGTAACGCGGCGCACACCGTGCTGGGCAACCACGATTTGCACTTAATTTCCACCGCACTTGGCATAAAAAAAATCAAACCCAAGGATCGCGTGGAGGCCATTTTTAACGCCCCTGATTTTCACGAATTGATTGATTGGCTACGCCAGCAACCCTTGCTTATTCATAATCAACAAGCAGGATTTTTACTCACTCACGCAGGGATCTCGCCTGATTGGGATCTTGCCACGGCAAAAGCCTGTGCTGCCGAAGTGGAGCAAGTGCTACGCCACGGTGATTATTATGCAATGATCGAACAGATGTATGATAACCAGCCTGATCGCTGGTCGCCTGATTTACAGGGTATCGATCGCCTACGTTACATTATCAACGTATTTACCCGTATGCGTTTTTGCTATTATGATCATCGCCTTGATTTCGCTTGCAAAGCCCCTGTTGATGAAGCACCTGCGGAGCTAACCCCTTGGTTTCGGCTTAATAATCCTCTATTCAAAACGGAAAATATCGTCTTTGGCCATTGGGCCAGTTTAGTGGATACGCCTACGCCAGCTAATATTTATGCCCTTGATACCGGCTGTGTGTGGGGTAATCGAATGACAATGCTACGCTGGGAAGATAAACAGTATTTTACTCAACCCGCAATGAAACAATACACCTAACCTATGAAAGAAAAACTGATTACTTCTGCCAGTTGCGAGCTATTCAATCTTCCTTTTTTTCAGTTCGCCCAGATGAAAAAATTCTGCCCAGAGCAAATCCCACAAATTAAAGCGGATTACAAACGGCAATGGAATTTATGGAAAACGGCGATTTTGCAAGTGGCGCAACGCCTTGGCCCACCTTTTGCTGAACCCCATATTGAAAAATGGTGTAATGGTTGGCAAGTACGGGCGCATTTTTTCGCTTATTTCAAATATGAATTTAACAAAAATTCTGCCGCCATTTTATCGGTTATTTTAAATCGCCGCCGTTTACAAGTGAGCCTTGATTGGCATTGCTATCGCGCCGATCGCTCGCAAATCAATGTACAACAATATAACCAATGGTTTGAACAGCTGGATCAAACTCAGTATGCCGATTTTGATTTTTGGCGTGGTGATGAAAGCGAATACGCCGATTTCCGTAAAGTGCGGTCGCTTTCTGCGCAGGATTTTTTACTCAACAATGATGAAGATTTTTTCTGTATAGGGAAAAATATTGAAAAAGCCGAGTTAGATCACATTGATGCAGTGGAATTTATCGCACAAACCATTCGAGAGTTAGTGCCGTTGTATGAGAAATGCCATTTGGAATCAATGTAACTCTAACAAAATATATATTTATTATTTTGAAAGCACCTTTAGCGAATAAATCACTAAATAAAATATGAACGCTCCCTCTCTTAAATACATTTTCTCAGAAAAGAAACGTTCAATTTATTTTTATATTATAAAAACTCTTTTCTCTCTCGTTCCATCAAGTTGCGCAAATGCTCAAAATGATTCTTATCTAGACGTTGAAAACATTTATCTATTAATTTTTTTCCTTCATCTATTGCTACAGCATAATTATTGGCTACCCATTGGTCATAAGTAATGCCTGTTTTTTCCTCATCGCATTTAAACGCACCATCAACTCTAGAATGAGTCAAATAAATTTCAAACCCTACTTTCAATTTAAAGTAATCGCCATCATAAACAAGATAATTAGGCTTTGTATAGAAATAAATTGGTATAGGTGAATAATCTTTAGCAGCAGAAAAACGGATATTTTGTTTTATGGCTTCAATATATTTAGGGTAGGCATAGCTATGACTTATATTGGGAATATTTGTTACGCTTCCTTCAAGTTCGTCTTTTGAAAAACCAAGATCGTTCCAACTACACGAAAACAAAGAAAATGGATTGCAGAGAACCACCCCAAAAGTACTATTGAATGCAGCTTTCGCGGCAGTATGTCCTCTTGTTATGACTCGAAGATTATCTTGTGAGGGGGTTGGCTTTTGTGGTTCAGCTCCTAGTTTACCCACACCATAATAGATATTTATGGTGCTACCATCAATAGTAACGAACTTCTCGCTATGGGGAGTTTTATCCTGTGTTGCACAAGATGTAATTAGTAAAGGGCAACCCAATAGCAGTAAAATAAGTTTATTCATTTTTTCTCCAAAAAATTTATCATTATTAATAAAATAATAAAGATGCTAGGGACATATTAGTTAATGATATTCCTATCTTAAAATAGCTGATAACCTTGCTTTTTAAGCATTTCCACTTTCCGTTCCCATTTTTCTTTATCATCTGGAGATACTCCCCATATGAATCCTTTTGCCTGCATACAGCTGATGATTAATGTATCTTTTTCTGTTGGGGCAACTTTATTCATCCCTACGTCATAAATACATTTTGCCTTGCTAATTCTGGCTTCTTCATTACTTGTTCCTTGTTTATACCAGCGTTCTGCGGGCATAGGAGGGTAGGAAAGCATTGCACAGCTAGTTGTCATTAAGATCATGGTAGCCATAAAAACTTTTTTCATTGTATTTTCCCCATTTGGTTGTATTAAATTAGATATACTCACTCAGAGAGTTAAATATAGAATATACAACATCAAAGAAATCAACTCAAGCGTATAAATGGCAAAAAATATCATTCAAAGAGTATTAGATTACGGAGAAAAGAATGAGCAAGTTTATAGCCGCTGAAGTTGATGCTGCGATCGGTAAAAAAATTCAACAAAGAAGAAAAGAAGTGGGGCTAACAGCGGAAAATCTGGCAGAGCAAATTGGGGTTTCTCAGCAGCAGTTTTCGCGCTACGAACGTGGGGTTACTAAGATTAATGTGTCGCATCTTGTGAATATTGCCGTAATTTTGAATACGCCAATTAGCTGGTTCTTTGCCGATGTCAAATCAGAAAATCTCACTTTTTCTTTACAAGATGAATACGTCCCTATTCGTAATGACGCCCTAAAAATGCGCTTAGATTATCATTGGGGGCATTTGAGCAATGATCAAAAACGCAATTTAATCAATTTTCTGGATTCAATCCATAAAACCTAAGTAGTGGGGCTATTTAAAGTTCTATCAATTTCCCCCATTTTACGCTATCCTATACCACATTTTCTTATTCATCTATGCCGCCTAAAATCGCCGTAATAAATGGGCAAAGTGCGGTCAATTTTTTAATAATTTTTAAAGGTAATTTTATGCAAGAACATTATCGTCCCGATTTGATTGAGCCTGAAGTTCAGAAATATTGGGCTGAAAATAAAACATTTAAAGCGGTGAAAGATCCTGCTAAAGAGAAATATTATTGTCTTTCAATGTTCCCTTACCCATCAGGTCGCCTGCATATGGGGCACGTTCGCAATTACACCATTGGCGATGTGGTTTCCCGTTATCAACGAATGAATGGTAAAAATGTGTTACAGCCGATGGGTTGGGACGCATTCGGGTTGCCAGCAGAGGGGGCGGCGGTGAAAAATAAAACTGCGCCAGCAAAATGGACATACGAAAATATTGACTATATGAAAAATCAGCTCAAAATTTTGGGCTTTGGTTTTGACTGGGATCGTGAAATTGCCACTTGCAAACCTGAATATTACAAATGGGAGCAATGGTTCTTTACGGAGCTTTATCGCAAAGGCTTGGTGTATAAAAAAAGCTCTAGCGTAAACTGGTGTCCGAATGATGTAACCGTGTTAGCGAACGAGCAAGTCCACGAGGGGCGTTGCTGGCGTTGTGATACCCCAGTGGAACAAAAAGAGATCCCACAATGGTTTATCAAAATTACCGACTATGCCGAGCAATTATTGGGTGGTTTAGATCATCTGCCAGAATGGCCAGAAATGGTGAAAACGATGCAACGCAACTGGATCGGGCGTTCGGAAGGGGTGGAAATAACTTTCAACATTGAAAATTCTGATGAAACCGTAACAGTTTATACCACACGTCCTGATACTTTCTATGGCGTGTCTTATCTTGCTGTGGCAGCTGCGCACCCATTAGCAGAAAAAGCAGCGCAAAATAACCCCGCACTTGCACAGTTTATTCAAGAAGCCAAAAACACGAAAGTGGCGGAAGCTGAGCTTGCCACAATGGAGAAAAAAGGAATGGCAACGGGCATTCACGCCATTCACCCGATTACAGGAAAATTAGTGCCTGTTTGGGTGGCGAATTTCGTGTTAATGCACTATGGAACAGGTGCGGTAATGGCCGTGCCAGCACACGATGAGCGTGATTATGAGTTCGCTAAAAAATATGATTTACCACTTTATCCAGTGATTACACCAGCAGACGGTAGCCCGTTAGACTTATCACAGCAGGCTTACACCGAACACGGTATTTTGATCAATTCAGCAGAATTTGATGGCTTGGATTTTGACGCCGCATTCAATGGCATCGCCGATAAATTAGAAAAAATGGGCGTGGGCAAACGCCAAGTGAATTATCGTTTACGCGATTGGGGCGTATCTCGCCAACGTTATTGGGGCGCGCCAATTCCAATGCTAACACTGGAAAACGGTGAAGTTGTGCCTGCCCCATTGGCAGATTTACCAATCGTGTTACCTGAAGATGTGGTAATGGACGGCGTGCGCAGCCCGATCAAAGCGGATCCAAATTGGGCAAAAACCACTTATAACGGACAACCCGCATTGAAAGAAACCGACACTTTCGACACCTTTATGGAATCTTCGTGGTATTACGCGCGCTACACTTGCCCAGATTTTCATCAAGCAATGCTCAACCCTGATGAAGCCAATTATTGGTTGCCTGTGGATCAGTATATCGGCGGGATCGAACACGCTACAATGCACTTGCTTTACTTCCGTTTCTTCCACAAATTATTGCGTGATGCGGGGCTAGTCAGCTCTGATGAGCCAGCGAATAAATTGTTGTGCCAAGGAATGGTGTTGGCTGATGCCTTCTATTACACCAGCGACACCAACGAGCGCATTTGGGTATCACCAACGAAAGTAACCCTTGAGCGTGATGAGAAAGGACGCATTATCCGTGCCATTGATGATGAAGGACGCGAGTTAGTCCATAGCGGAATGACAAAAATGTCCAAATCGAAAAACAATGGTATTGACCCACAAGAAATGGTGGAAAAATACGGTGCGGATACCGTGCGTTTGTTTATGATGTTTGCCTCCCCTGCGGAAATGACCTTGGAATGGCAAGAATCAGGCGTGGAAGGGGCAAATCGTTTCCTACGCCGTTTATGGAATTTAGTGTTTGAATACAGCAAAAATCCAGCAAAAACTGCGCTAAATCCGACCGCACTTTCAAGCCAACAAAAAGCGCTTCGCCGTGATGTGCATAAAACCATTGCGAAAGTGAGTGATGATATTGGTCGCCGCCAAACCTTTAACACGGCGATTGCTGCGGTAATGGAGTTAATGAACAAATTGACCAAAGCCCCATTGGACGATGAGCAAGATCGCGCGGTAATGGCAGAAGCCTTAAATGCCGTGGTAAGAATGCTTTACCCAATCACCCCACACATTTGTTTCCAATTATGGAAAGAGCTTGGCAACCAAGACGCCATTGACTTTGCCCCTTGGGTGAAAGCTGATGCGCAAGCAATGGTTGATGATGAAAAACTGGTGGTGGTGCAAGTAAACGGTAAAGTACGCGCGAAAATCACTGTGCCTGCGGATATGGCAGAAGACGCCATTAAAGAAATCGCCCTTGCCGATCCGAATGTACAAAAATTCCTAGACGGTTTAACCATTGTAAAAACCATCTATGTACCAGGTAAGTTATTTAGCTTTGTCGCGAAATAATCCAACCGCTCCACTCATTGAGTGGAGCGAATTATTAAGAGAAAACACTATGTTGAATTTACTTAAAAAATTATGCCTTGTCGGTGCGTTGGCAACGCTCACGGCTTGTGGTTTCCACTTTGAAAATGGTGAATTAATTCCGCAAGAGATGAAAACATTGCGTTTAGAAAGTAGTGATCCTTATGATGCGATGACGATTGCTATGCGCAAGCAGTTGCGAGCCAATAACATTCAGCTTGTTGAGCAAGGTGATGTGGTGGTGTTGCGCTTAAATAATGCTCGTGAGAATAGCGAAGTGGCGTCCATTTTCAAACAGGGGCGTGAGGCGGAAAAAGTGCTAGTGTTGCAAGTGGAAGCCAGCGTTCAGCTTAAAAATAAACAACGTTATCCGATTAACACCCAAGTTACACGCACTTTCTTTGATAACTCGCGCGCTGCCTTAGCGAAATCTGCCGAGAAAGAAGTGATTTGGAACGATATGCGTGAACAAGCTGCGCGTCAGCTTATCACCAAAATGGTAGCGTTAAAACAGCAGGTGAAAAGCCAATAATGCAACGTCTGTTTGCTGATCAGCTGAGTGCCTCGCTAGAGAAAAAATTGGTATCAATTTATTGTCTGGTGGGGCAAGATCCCTTGCTTTTGCAAGAAAGCAAGGATCTCATCTGCGCTGTGGCAAAACAGCAAGGTTTCGATGAAAAAAATGAAATCACGCTGGATAACAGCACCGATTGGATCGCCTTAAACGAACAAGTGCAATCAATGGGCTTGTTTTTTAGCCGTCAAATTTTATTGCTAAATTTTCCCGAAAATCTCACCGCACCTTTACAAAAGCGTTTAGCCGAATTAATTGGCTTATTAAATCAAGACGTGTTGCTTATTCTACAAACAGCAAAGCTCACCAAACCAATGGAAAAGCAAGATTGGTTTGTGCAGGCCAATCAGTTTGATGCGCAATTTTCTATTGTCAATTGTCAGACACCAAATATTGAACAGCTACCCCGTTGGATTGTAGGGCGCAGCAAAGCCTTAGAGATTTTTGTTGAGCCAGAAGCAATCCAGCTTTTGTGTTACAGCTACGAAAATAATCTTCTTGCCTTAAAGCAAACCTTACAACTGCTCGCCTTGCTTTATCCCAAGGATAAAATCACCTTATCGCGCCTGCAAACCGTGGTGGAGCAATCTTCCGTATTTACCGTGTTCCAATGGGTAGATGCCTTGCTTGAGGGCAAAAGCCAGCGTGCCAGACGGATTCTAACTGGATTGCGCGGAGAAGAAATCCAGCCTGTGATTTTATTGCGCACCTTACAACGCGAGCTAATCACCCTGCTGACACTGACTCAACCACAACAAGGAATGAGTAATATTGATCAACTGCTTTCTACCGCGAAATTGCGTGAGCAGTTTGATCAACTCAAAATTTGGCAATCACGCCGCCCGCTTTTTCTGCAAGCGATCCAACGCTTAACTTATCGCAAATTGTATAAAATCATTCAACAGCTCGCTGAATTAGAACGTATAGTAAAACTTGAATTTAGTGATGATGTGTGGGAAAAATTGGCCGATTTATCTGTGCAGATTTGTCATTAAATTTTTAGCTTTAGTCAGCGTTTTTAAGAAAGTGTCGCTATCTTAAAATCTGATGAATTTTCACTTAATTAGCTGATTTTTCTAGTTTATTTCTATCTTGGTTAGAATTTTTTGTAGGCACTCAGCAAAACCTTGTGGATTTTCTTGATGGGCATTGTGCCCAGCGTTCGGGATTAAATGTAAGTTCAGTTCGTTTTCCACCGCCATTTGGTGGAATTTGCTATCGTTTTCACCGCACAGATAAAAAATTGGCAAGGAATTTGACCGCACTTGTGGGCGAAAATCAGGTTGTTTGGCAAGGGAGGTGGCTTTGAGCATTTGGGCGATATTCTCACCACAATTAGCTTGGCGAAGTTGAATTAAAGCTTGGCGTTGCTCAGCGGTTAAGTGAGAAAAAACGTGTTGTTGGTACCAATCTTCTAACACTTGATGCGCAGGCTGAGTGGCAAAGCGGTCTGCCCAATCACAATCATTTTGCCAGCGCTGTTGGCGTTCTTGCTCACAGGTTAGCCCTAAATTTGCGCCTTCTAAAATCAGCCCTTGTAAATTGCCTTTTTTCACTTCTGCTTGCAAAGCATAGTAAAGGGCAAGCCGTCCGCCGAGGGAATAACCGATTAAAAAATAAGGCTGATTTTGCACCGCACTTTGAATTTGCGCACTTAAGATTTCAGCACTTTGAGCAAAATCTTTGGCTGCAAGCTGTTTGTTTTCGCCGTGAAAAGGAAGATCAAGAGCAACGCAAGGAAAGTGCGGTAGTTTTTCGATGATTTTTTGCCAATCGGCTTTTGTGCCAAGTAACCCGTGCAGAAAAACCAGATGCGGACGTTGCGTTGCCATTTTGTTATTGAGATCTTATGCGCCAATCACCGCGTGACTAATTTGTTCAATCAGGCGTTTATAAATATTGCTGCCATCACTGTTGTTTACCTTAATTTCAATCAAGGTGGCTTCACGGCGGAAATAAGCCTGTTTCAGTACCGAGCTTAAATCGGCCCAAGTGTAAGGGCGCGCATATTTGAGATCAAACATTGATGCTGCGTGAGAAAATTCCAAATTATGTGGCATACGATAGAATTTATCTTTCATTTCCGCATCCACAGGCAGCATATCGAAAATTGCGCCGCCGTTATTGTTGATAACAAAAATAATGGTTGGCTGGTTCACCTTTTTAAGCAACGCTAAGGAATTGAGATCGTATAGAGCAGAAGTATCCCCTAACATCGCAACCACAGGCTGATTTGAGCCTAGACTTAACCCTGCAGCGGTGGCGAGCAAGCCGTCAATGCCACTTGCGCCACGGTTGGTGTAAACAGGGTAGCCTTCGGGCAGTTTGGTGAGTGCATCAACCAAGCGCACAAATAGGCTGTTGCCTAAAAAGAGCAGACCATTGTTCGGCAATAAACGCTCCAAATGATGGGCTAAAGAGGCTTCATTCAAATTGCCCCCCACTTGCTGTTCCACAAAGCTTGCGCAGAACTTGGCAAGGGCGATTGGCTCAAGTAGCCAAGGTTTTTGGCGCAACGGTGGGTGAGCGCGTAACCAATGGTGAATTTTGCCATTAAAACGAGTGTGCACGTGATGGTTTGGATCAACTGAATTATCGGACGGTTCAACAATCCAATATTCCCCTTTAAACGCCGCCATAAATTGATTAATGCGCTTGCTGATAAAATGCGAACCAAATTGCAACACAATATCTGCTTCCAGCAGTTTTTGTTTAACCGTTTGATTTGCCAGCCAAATATCGGCATAAGGCAAGGTTGGCTCAACACCCGATTGAATATCGGTGAGCATAATCCAGCCTTGGGTTTCAGCCCAAGTGCGAATGCCCATAGATTGCTCTGGTGGTAGTTTACCGACCAAGATGATCCCACGTTTCGTGCGCCAATGATCCCAATGCTCGTGCATTACCACTTCTCGTTGTGGTGCTTGATGATTATGCCACGGCTTATTTTGGCTTAGCCAACGTTGAATTGGCGTAAGCCAAGAATGTTGATCTATCTGATCTGCATTGGCTTCATACAATGGCTCCGCAAATGGCACATTAATATGCACCACACCAGCGTGCTGGCTTTGGCGATAACAAGCCTGTTCCACAATCGAAATCAACCAATTTGGCGTGTAATCTTGGCTAGGGCGCGGTAAGTCCACCGTTGCCACAGGATAATCGGCAAAAATATTGTGCTGTAAAATCGCTTGATTTGCACCGCACTCTAATAATTCTGGCGGGCGATCAGCGCTTAATACAATGAGATTAACCCCACTTTGGCGTGCTTCAATCACCGCAGGGTAAAGATTTGCCACCGCAGTGCCAGAAGTAACAATAATCGCCACGGGGTTTTTATGTGCTTTGGCTAAACCAAGGGCGAGAAAGCCCAAACCACGCTCATCAAAATGAGTATGGCATTTGGCTTTGCCACCTTGTTCAAGGCGTGCCGCTTCTAACGTGAGTGGAGTAGAACGAGAACCGGGGGCAATGCAAAAATGGCTGACACCTTGGCGCACAAGGGTTTCCAAGATCACTTTTGACCAACAACGATTAAATACACTCACTGACATAGGGTTCTCCGTTTATTTTGTCCGTTCTTTTTATTCTTGTAATAAAGAAATTAATCCTAAGGCTTTACGCTCAATTTCTTGCCATTCTAACAAGGGAATAGAGCCTTCAACAATCCCTGCACCGGCAAAAACGCGAATTTGTTCTTGCTCAATGAATGCAGAGCGAATGGCAACGCAAAATTCAGCCCATTCTTTTTGCATTACGCCCAATGTCCCTGCATACCAACGGCGATCAAAGGTTTCCGTTTGGCGTAAAAAAGCAAGCGCCTCGTTGCGCCCTAAGCCTGCCACAGCCGCGGTGGGGTGAATGGCGTTTAAGAAAATATCATCGCCATATTCCGGGGAAATTTGCGCTGAAATTTGGCGTCTTAAATGCTGTACCTGACGCAAGGTTTTTAAACCCAAAGGGGACACCGTAATGTGTTGGCTATAAGGGGCAAGATGTTGTTTAATATCATCAACAACTAATTGATTTTCATAAATATTCTTTTCATCTTGCAACAACCATTGCGCTTGTTGTTCGGTTTCTTGTGCATTTTCACCCACTAACGCTGTGCCAGCTAAGGCTTCAGTTTGCAGCTGTGAATCTTGCCGCTGATACAGGCGTTCAGGGCTGGAGCCAATAAAAATACATTCTTCCGTTTCGGCAAAAAGAAAATGATAGCAACCGAAATTATAGCGTTCACTTTCGCCCAAAAAATCATAGGCGTTCAGTTTGCCTTCTGATTGGAAAAGGGTTTCATTGGCCAATACGATCTTATTCAGCACGCCTTGTTTAATGTGCTGTAAACCTTTTTCCACCCATTCGCACCATTCATTTTGTTCTGCCCGTTTTTTTCCAAAATGAATGGATTGTTGAATTGGGCAAAGTGCGGTGCTTTTTTCAAAGGTTTTTAATGCGTTTAAACAGGCTTGGCGTTCTTGCTCAATATCTTTTGTTTGATCGATAAATAACTGAATGTTTAACTTATTTTCTTGCTGTTGCAAATACAGACGCGGCAAGAAAAATTGGCTTTCGCCATAAAATTGCACGCCACCCAATAAAGGATAACCGCTTTGTTGCATAAAGGCTTGTGCCTGATTTAATTGCGAAAAGCCGCGCACTTGCCCGACAGCCGTCACAACTTGGGGGCTATCGCGGAAATTCAAGTAAAACTGCGGATAGGTTTTTTGCCCTTTTAACCAGCTTAATAAATTGAGATCGGTTTCAATTTCTGCCTGCACGCAAGCGATCCCTTGTTGCGTAGGCAGTGCAGGGGAAATTCTCTCGATCAGCTGTTGTTTAATTGATTGCAAATTATCCATTTAAAAAGCGTTGTTTTTGGCAAAAAAATCAGTTAAAAATAAGGGCTAATTCTACCGCACTTTGGCAGAATTTTTTATAAAATCTTTTCATCTTTGCAAAATAAGCGTAAAGTGCGGTGAGAAATACGCCGATTTTTATCGGCAATTTTTTACCCCAATGATAGCAGCGCGCAACATTATTGATATGGCAACCAAAAGGATAATAACAATGACAAAATTTCCTAAATCAAGCAAGTTAGAACACGTTTGTTACGATATTCGTGGGCCAGTGCATAAAGAAGCACTGCGTTTGGAAGAAGATGGACATAAAATCTTAAAATTAAATATCGGCAACCCCGCGCCTTTTGGTTTTGAAGCGCCAGATGAAATTTTGGTGGATATTTTGCGTAATCTGCCCTCGGCACAAGGCTATTGCGATTCCAAAGGTTTATATTCTGCGCGCAAAGCCATTGTGCAATATTACCAGTCAAAAGGGATTCACGGCTCGAATGTGAATGATGTGTATATCGGCAACGGTGTGTCTGAGCTAATAATGATGTCAATGCAAGCCTTGCTGAATAATGATGATGAAGTGTTGATCCCAATGCCAGATTATCCATTATGGACGGCAGCGGCCACTCTTGCAGGTGGAAAAGCGGTGCATTATTTATGCGATGAACAGGCAGATTGGTTTCCTGATTTAGAGGATATTAAAAGCAAAATCACTTCGCGCACCAAAGCCATTGTGATTATCAACCCGAATAACCCAACGGGCGCAGTGTATAGCAAAGATTTATTACAAGGCATTGTGGATATTGCTCGTGAACATAATTTAATTATTTTTGCCGATGAAATTTACGACAAAATTTTGTATGACGATGCGGTTCATCATCATATTGCTGCCCTTGCGCCGGATTTATTAACTATTACCTTTAATGGTCTGTCAAAATCTTATCGTGTGGCAGGTTTCCGTCAAGGCTGGATGATTTTAAACGGCCCGAAACATCAGGCAAAAGGTTATATTGAAGGCTTGGATATGCTGGCTTCAATGCGTTTATGTGCTAACCATCCAATGCAACACGCCATTCAAACCGCATTAGGCGGCTATCAAAGTATTAATGAATTTATTCTGCCAGGCGGGCGTTTATTAGAGCAACGCAATAAGGCTTATGAACTGATTAATCAAATCCCAGGGGTAAGTTGCGTTAAGCCAATGGGCGCGCTTTATATGTTCCCGAAAATTGATGTGAAAAAATTCAATATTTATGATGATGAAAAAATGGTGCTGGATTTATTACGTCAAGAGAAAGTGTTATTAGTCCACGGACGCGGTTTTAACTGGCATTCCCCAGATCACTTCCGCATTGTTACCTTGCCTTATGTGAATCAAATTGAAGATGCACTTTCTAAGTTAGGGCGTTTTTTAGCTAATTATCGTCAGTAATATATGAATTTTAACGCCAGTGAGTACTGGCGTTTTTTATGTTTTCGCTGTTTAAATTTTCCTTCCAATATTTTTAAATTTCTCTACAAAAGCAGCAATCCTTTTAAAGACAGCTTGTTTTTTCGTTCTATATTGCGGATTTAAAGGGCTAAGTTTTGGTAGCGCTTCATTTAGTGCTGTACCATTTTCACTTGCATAGCCACGTTTTAAAGAGGTTGAAATATAGCGTTTTGCAGCTTCTTCATTAAGTTTTTCATTCTTAATGAGTTCATTCGCTTCTTTTTCTTGTTCTAATTGGGCAAATTTATAAAAGGATTCTATAACTTCAACTCTATCAGGAATGCTATTAAGATCAGTTTGCTGAATAAAGTCAATAATTAAACTTTCTTTGGCTCGATGTCCTACACTGGAACGAATAATTCTGCGTGCTTCTTTAATTAAATCAGGTTTATTATCGGTTTTCTTATTTTCATTAAAAATTAATTCTAAAATATAATCTAAATTAATTTCTTGTGATTTTAATAGATCAACCTCGAAAACCACATCACTCCAATCAATATTTAATCTTTCTTGACTATTCCCATCAGTCTGTTGGCGCTTCCAATCACGAATATCATTATAAGTAGAAAGATAGTCTTGACGGATTTTCTCAGGCAGAACAATAGGATATGTTACATATTCACCATTTTCCTCATTAATTTGATTTCCAGAATTACTACTATCTGTGATTGCATTATATTCATCATAATTTCTTAGAATATTATCAATATGCAAATACTCACCAAATAATTTCGCAAAGGCTTTCTTATCTGATTCTTTTTCTATAGCAGTTGGAGCAGGAAATCTCGTTTGCAACTCTTTAACAATTTCTTTATATCCTCGAACTCGCTCACCCGCATCATTCACATAACCATTCATATAATCCTGATAACTACGTTCTAGCACCACATTTGCGGTATTAGTATTAGCATTGCCAAAAAGAGTAATGGCATCAATAGTGGCTTGTTCTAAATCACGGAAAGTCACAATATTGCCAAAGGTTTTAGTGCGGTTAAAAATGCGGTTGGTGCGTGAATAGGCTTGAATCAGCCCGTGATAACGCAGGTTTTTATCTACAAATAGGGTATTTAAGGTTGGCGCATCAAAACCCGTTAAAAACATGCTCACTACAATCAGCAGATCAATTTCTTGATTTTTGACCCGTTTGGCAAGGTCACGGTAATAGTTTTGAAATTCCTTGCTGTCTACACCGTAATTGGTTTGGAACATAGCATTATAGTCGCCAATAGCTGCCTGCAAAAATTCTTTGGCAGAGCTGTTCATCGCCGTGGGTTCAAAGTTTTCATCTTCAATATCGCCAATGGCATCTTGCGCTTCATTGGGCGCAAAAGAAAAGATGGTGGCAATTTTTAGCGGATTTTCTACCGCACTTTGTAACTGCTTAAAAATCTCATAATAATGTTTGGCGGCCTCCACACTGCTTACGGCAAACATCGCATTAAAGCCCTTGCCTGAGGCATTGAGGCGGTGGGTTTTTTGTTTAAAGTGTTTCAAGACATAACGAGCAATTTCTTTTAAGCGCTCAGGGTGCAGAAGGGCTTGTTTGTTTTCAAGAGCGGAGAGTTCTTTAAGATCTTGCTCTTGCTCCACAGCTCTAAATTTAGGGCGGACATCGTTATAATCCACTTTAAATTTCAGCACTTTCTCATCACGAATGGCATCGGTGATGACATAAGAATGCAATTTACTACCAAAAACGCTTTGCGTGCTTTCTGCACCTAAGGCATTTCCTTTTTTTACTAATACACCGTTGTCATATTCATCAGGAAAAATCGGCGTACCGGTGAAACCAAACTGGCAGAATTTTTTAAATTTCTTTTTAAGATTTTTCTGTGCTTCACCAAACTGTGAACGGTGACATTCATCAAAAATAAACACCACAGGCTGCCCGTAAATCGGCAAGTTGTCTTCTGATTTCATCAGATTGTTGAGCTTTTGAATGGTGGTCACGATGATTTTATTATCATCTTTTTCAATATTGCGTTTTAAGCCAGCGGTGCTGTCGGAACCATTGACGCTATCGGGCGAAAAACGCTGATATTCCTTCATGGTTTGATAGTCCAAATCTTTTCTATCCACCACAAAGAACACTTTGCTAATAAAATCTAATTCCGTGGCAAGGCGTGCGGCTTTAAAACTGGTGAGGGTTTTGCCCGAGCCTGTGGTGTGCCAAATAAAACCGCCGCTTTCGGGCTTGCTCCAGTTGTTGCCTAGATGCGTGCTGTGGATTTTCCACAAAATACGTTCGGTGGCAGCAATCTGATAAGGCCGCATAATCAAAAGCGTATTGCTAATATCAAAAACGGAATAATGCAACAGCACATTGAGCAGGGTATTTTTTTGGAAAAAAGTAGCGGTAAAATCTTTTAAATCTTTAATCAGTTCATTATCGGACTGTGCCCAATTCATCGTAAAATCAAAGCTGTTTTTATCGCGCTTGGTGGTGTTGGCAAAGTAGCGCGTATCGGTGCCGTTGGAAATAACGAAAATCTGCAAATATTTAAACAGGGAATTTTCTGTATTAAAGCTCTCTTTGCTGTAACGATGCACTTGATTGAACGCCTCGCGAATCGCCACCCCGCGTTTTTTTAGCTCAATTTGCACCAGTGGCAAGCCATTCACCAGCATCGTTACATCATAGCGGTTGGCGTGCGTGCCTGTTTGCTCAAACTGTTGGATCACCTGCAAGCGGTTGCGCTGAATGTTCTTTTTATCCACTAGATAAATGTTCTGGATTCGCCCATCATCAAACACGAAATCATAAATATAATCGTGGTGAATTTTTCGGGTTTTATCAATAAGGGTTTCAGCAGGTGGATCAAGATACTCCGCCACAAAACGCACCCATTCTTCATCACTGAAACGCACTTCATTAAGCCGTTGTAGTTGCTCGCGCACATTTGCCAAAAGTTTGTCATTGGTGGTGAGGTCTTGGCGAAATTCATAGCCTTGCTGCACGAGGTCGGCGATAAATTCACGCTCCAAATCCGCCTCGCTTTGGTAGTGGCTGGGCTGTTCGATTTTTTCGTATTCATCAAGGATAATGAATTTCGGGGTTTCGGCGATGGGGGTGGTTTCTGTTTGCATAATTTAACGTTTCCAGTATTGTTCAAAATGTTTTAAGGAATGATTTTTCTTAAAACATTCTTTCATTAATATTAAGATATCTTCTTTTGTTTTTCCATTTAACTCTGCTTCAAGATCGTCTATAGCATGTGAGTTCACATCAAATAGTTTTTTTGCTCCAGAGATATCTGAATAGAATTCAGTCAAGCTAAATCCGTTAAATTTAGTATAAGTCTCAATAATTCTTCTGATTGGGTTTAATATCATGGTTTCTTTAATATCATCGTTTAGAAATAACACCTCCAACTCCAACCAAAGAGATTCATAATTAGTTTTAAAATCATCTTGCTTACTTTCTATATGCTTAATTTGTACTTTTCTATCTAATTTTTCTAGCCTAATAAAGTTATTTTTAGAGTAACTTTCCCTTTTATTATCAAATCCATATTTTACATTTAAGTAAAAATGAGCGTTATGTGTTAGTATAATTAATTTATTTTCTCCATTGAGTTTTTGGGCTAACCTTTGTAAGGTCTCAATAATTACATACTGAAATGTATCGTCATTAGAGTTCATTGGGTCGTCAAAAATAATACATTTTTTGTTATCAGCTTCTGCTAATTTCTCAATAAAGTAAAGAAAAGCAAGGATATTTTTCTCTCCAGTAGAAAGTTCATCAACATTGCGTTCTTGATTAGTCAGTAGACATTTGATCTTATATTCATTGCCATCTTCTTGATGAACAAGTTCAAAAGAAGCATGTGAAGCCAGTTTTTTATTAACTTTCCTAACTAAAATTTTTTCATTGCGAGTGCTAGCTTGAAGAGCAGTAATTTTTTTCTTAAATACTTCAATATGTTCTTGTAGCTTTCTTATTTTATCCTTTTCTTTTTCAAAATCTTGTTTTACTTTATCAAAGTTTTTTTGTCTATTTTCAAACTCATTACATTCAACTTCATAATGAAAATCATCAAGATGCTCTTTTACTGCATGATAACGTAGTTTTTTTCTAGCTTCCTCTTGTTCCTCTTGTAGGTTATTATTATTATTTTTATTGACCAATTCATTATATTCTTGAATGCAATGATTAATATCATTAGGAATCGCTAAGGATAATTCATTGCTTGGAGAGAATAAACTATCCTTCTTTTTAGTCAATTCTAATATTAAGCTATCTATAAATCTCAGAGTATCTGTTTTGAGTTTATTAATTTTATTAGATACTATCTCTACCTTATTTGAGTGCAAGGAATAGAATTCATTTGTGTTTATTTTGATATTATCATATGCTGATTTTACTTGTTCTAAGTATTTTATTTTTCTTTGAATAGTATCTTGAATCTCTTTGAATTTGTTTACAGAAAAGTATGTATCAAGCTCTTGCCATATATCTTCTTGAACTATCCCATTACAAAAAGCACAGTGATCACCTGCTTTATGTATTTTTAATCCTTGCTCTGCAAAAATTTTTTTTGAATCAGTGTCCAGTCTATGTATGATTTTTGCTTCTTCTATTTTGCTTGACAAAATACTATTAACGTCTGACAAAATTTTTTCTAAATCACAACATGGTGCTTCAATTTTTTTTGCTTTTTTAAGTTCTGACCTAAGTAGTGCGTTAAGTTCTTGGATTTCATCGGTGGACAAGGACTTAGCATTTTGAATATCTAATTTAAAGCTATTAATATCGTAAGTTGTTGGAGCAATTCTTCTAATATCATCTTTAATCGTTTTGGCTGAGTTTCTGCAAAAATTATCAATTTTCCCCCGCTGTTCTTTTACTTTATTTTCTTTCTCATTGTATTGAGAGCATAGGTTTTCAGGCTGCTTTTCTGATTTAGTAATATTTTCATTAATCTCTTCAATCTGTTCTTCTATCTTTTTAATTTCAAGCTCATTTTCTTTAATTTCTTTATCAATATTGGCATTTTCTTCACCGAGAATAACGGTTTCTAGTCTCTTATTTTCACTAACAACCCCTTCAAATCCATCAAATATTCTTACATCGTACCCTGAGTCATGTTGTTCTTTGATTAGTGAAGCAATGGTTGATTTACCACATCCATTTTTCCCAAAGACAAAATTAATTTTTTTATCAAATTGGATCTCTTCATCTTCAAAAAATGCTTTTGAAGTTAAGTTTATTTTCATAATGACACCTGTATAATATTAATTATCAAATCCAAGCAACAAATCCCGATAATAGGCATACTGCTTCTGCCGTAGGGCGATTTCTTTGGGCAAACCCTCCGAAAGCGAATGCGCCAGCGTATGGAATTTATCTAAAATGCCCGCAATACGCTTTTGTTCCTCTATCGGGGGCAGGGGGATGGAAATTAAATTAATTGCTTTTAAACTTAATGTTTTTTGATTTCCTCCTCCGACATTTTTTTCAATAAATTCTTGGGCAGACTTAGAGGTCAAAAAATAATACATAAATTTAGAATTGATATGTGAGTGTATTACAACGGTATTTTGCCCCATACATACTGCATCATCGAGTGGAACAATACTAACATTACCATAAGACCCAACTCTTGACATAACTAAATCATATTTTTTAGGCGTGTATCTTTTAGTAAATTCCGCAAATACTTCTTCACTTACCTTAAAAGTCTCCTCAAGGTTTAAGAATCCTCCCTTAATATCTGTTACACGGCACATGCTTAAACCTTTATCGGCATAAACAGGCGTTTTATGTAAAGAATCTATTACGTCCGCCACCTCCCCCAGAACTATAAACAGCGTTATCAAAGTCTTCTATTGCCACTGCGGAAAATCCAATTTCATCAATTATCTCTGACGACGGAGTTATAAAAACATCTCCTGCTTTTATATCACAATCTTTAATTTTTTGCTCACTCGCTGTTACAACCATTGTAGGGGTTTCATTGGAAATATATTGATTATTGAAAACATCAACAAAGTTAAGAAGCCTTACTTCTCTCTCATTTTCTTTTTTCTTTTTATCTACGCCCACATTGGCTATTTCACACATCTCCCCGAGGGTTTTCCATTCTACGGGGGCGCCTTGTAGTAGTTTTTCTAAGTAGTTCATAGCTGTTTCTTCTTCGTCTTTTGGGTTAATGTGTTAATGGCTTTCAGGTAGTCTTCTTCTACGGAGCTAAGGGTTTTTGCCTTGTATTTACGCAGTTCGGCTTTGGCTTTTTCTTGCGCTTGGGCAGAAGAGATTTTGCCAGCATTTTCCAGCACTTTTCTGCCGGTGGAGGACAAAATTGTATCCAGTTCGCGCAAGAAATCTTCCATACGCATTTCGTGCTCTTCTAGGGTGTTGAGTTCGGCTAGGTCAAAGTAGGCGGCAACGAGGTTGTTGAGGATTCTGAGTTCTTTTTCTTCCAAGAAGTTTTTGGCGATCATGGCTTCTGCCTGTGTGGGCTGCGCACCTTTAAAGTGGGTTAGGCCGGCAAAAGGTTTGTCGCTGTCTACACGGTAGTAGATGACTTCGCTGGCGGTATGTCCATGAGCAGCGTAGTGCAGTTTGTTTTGTACTGTTTGGAAAAACTGCTTGCTGATGTCGCTTTGCGGGTCGTAATCGGTGGCAGTGGCATAGAGATCCAGCACTTGGCGATACATCACTTTTTCGCTAGAGCGGATGTCTTTGATGCGTGCTAAAAGTTCTTTCCAATAGCTACCACCACCGAGGTTTTTCAGCCGTTCATCGTCCATAGTAAAGCCTTTGATGAGATATTCTTTAAGCCGCGTGGTAGCCCATTGGCGGAAGCGAGTTCCCTGCAAGGATTTCACCCGATAGCCTACGGAGATGATGACATCAAGGTTGTAGTAATTCACTTCATAATTTTTGCCATCGGCGGCAGTTGTTCGGAATTTCCGAACAACTGAATCTTTTTCTAACTCATTCTCTGCAAAAATATTTTTAATATGTTCGCTAATGGTAGATTTAGCTTTGCCAAAAAGCTGTGCCATTTGGTCTAGGGTCAGCCAGACGGTTTCATCTTCTAGGGTTACTTTGATTTGTATACCGCCATCGGCCGCGGTGTATAAAATCATCTCGCTCATGCTTCTATCTCTTTGATGATTTGAGTAATCTCTCCACGTAGCTGGCTGATTTTGGCAACGGTGTCATCAATCTCAGCATTGAGCTGGTTGATGTCAATCACCTCGCGCGTGTCTTTCGCTTCCACATAGGTGCTAACGGAAAGGTTGTAATCATTTTGCGCGATGGTGCTGTTGTCTACCATGGCAGAGAGATGCGGTACATCTTCTTTTTTGTCAAAAAGTTCGATGATGTGGGCGATATGATCATCGGTCAGCGCATTGTTGTTGGTTTCTTTTTTGAAAAATTCCTCACCGCTGGCGTTGATAAACTGGGTTTTAGTATCAGGTTTGTGCTTGGAAAGTACCAAAATATTCACCGCGATGGAAGTGCCAAAAAATAGGTTGGGCGGCAGCGCAATAATGGTTTCTACAAAGTTATTGTCTACCAAATATTGGCGGATTTTTTGCTCAGCACCGCCGCGGTAAAAAATCCCTGGGAAGCAAACAATGGCGGCACGGCCTCTAGCTGAAAGATAGTACAAGGCGTGCAGCACAAAGGCAAAGTCAGCTTTGGATTTTGGCGCAAGCACGCCAGAGGGAGCAAAACGCTCGTCGTTAATCAAGGTGGGATCATCTGAACTAATCCAATTCACTGAATAGGGCGGATTGGAAACAATGGCATCAAAGGGTTTTTCATCGCCATATTTCGGGGCAAGAAGGGTATCACCCAACGAAATGTCAAATTTGTCGTAATTGATATTGTGCAGGAACATATTCATACGCGCCAAGTTGTAGGTGGTATGGTTGATTTCCCGCCCAAAAAATCCCTCTTGAATCAGGTGCTCGTCAAATTGCTTTTTAGCCTGTAAGAGCAAAGAACCCGAACCACAAGCAGGGTCATAAATTTTATTCACTTCTGTCTGTCCGTGCATCGCCAGCTGTGCAATGAGTTTAGAAACATTCTGCGGGGTGAAAAACTCACCGCCCGATTTGCCTGCATTGGCGGCGTAGTTGGAAATCAAAAATTCATAAGCATCGCCAAAGAGGTCAATATGATTATCCTCAAAATGGCCAAAATCCAAATCTGCCACGCCTTTAATCACGGCAGCAAGGCGTTTATTTTTATCTTCTACCGTGTTGCCCAGTCGGGAGCTGGTGACATCAAAATCAGCAAAAAGTCCTTTAATATCCCGCTCGGAATCGTACCCGTTAGCAGAGCTTTCAATGGCGTCAAAGATTTTTTTCAAATCCATATTTAGTTCAGAGTTGATGTGAGCATTTTTAGCGATATTGGTAAAAAGCTGTGAGGGATAGATGAAATAGCCTTTGGTTTTAATTGCATCATCTTTAATTTCTGGGGTGATGGCATCATCAGGAAAGCTGGCGTAATTTACATCAGGATCGCCACCTTCAATATAATGAGTAAAATTTTCGCTGATGAAACGGTAAAACAGTGTGCCTAAAACAAATTGTTTAAAATCCCAGCCATCTACGGCGCCACGGACTTCATTGGCGATTTGCCAGATTCTACGTTGTAATTCTGCACGTTGCTGAGTACTTGTCATTTGTGTTCTCCCAAGATTTGATGATATTTCTTCTAATTATGTTTTACTTACTGATTGTTTGTTAATAAATCTGTTACTCCCCAAAATCCGCCGGTAAATGATGCAACATTGCTTTCCAAATGCTGCTGCTGCGTTCGCGGTTTTCCGCTAGGCATTGAATGGCAAGTTCAACGTTGCCTTGTTCGCAGCTTTGGCGTAGGGCTTGGTAAAATTGCATAGTGAATTGGCGTGATTTGGCTTCAGAAAAGAATAACGATGCCACTTGGTGATAGAGATCTTTAAAGCTATTTAGAATTAAACCATAGACGGGTTTGTTAGCCACAAAGGTAAAAGAGCGGTATAAATTATAGTCAAATTCTGCGTAGGCTTGTGGGGTGTCGGCCAAGTGCGGTAGGTTTTCAAATAATTTTAATGAAGCGGCAGGATCGGTTTGAATGGCTTCTGGGATATAATGTTCCCCCATTCGAGTGCGCAAAGACACCACATTGGTGATGATCACAGGAATGGTGGATTTATCAAGCTGAATCAGCGTGCTGATAATGTTTGGCCCAGCGGTTTCCCATACGTTATTCACGCGGGTTGGTTTACCGTGTTGAATGCTTAACCAGCCATCACGGGCAAGGCGTTGCAACACTTCTCGCAATGTCGTTCTGGTTACCCCGATTTTTTCTGCTAATTCCCGTTCTGCTGGTAGATCAGAACCTGGTGGAAAATGGTTATTCCAAATGCTTTTTACAATATATTCCTCAGCTAATCCCGCTGGGCTTTGGGCTTTAAGAAGCGACTGATGATTATTCATACTTTTGCGCAATTATTTGTTGAAAAATTTGTGATATAGATAACAAAATAGAGATTTGTTATTATCCTTGAAAGGTGGATATATTACAATTAGCACAGTTATATTTTTTCGTTTTAAAGTAAAGGTCGTAATATGAACTATTCTCAAGCATTTCTGAAAAATTTTCTTGGTTCAAGTCCTGATTGGTACAAACTGGCAATAGTCGGATTTTTAGTTTTAAATCCGATTTTGTTTTTTTGTGTTAGCCCATTTATTGCGGGCTGGGTGTTGGTTGCGGAGTTTATTTTAACGCTTGCAATGGCGTTGAAATGTTATCCATTACAACCCGGCGGGCTGTTAGCCATTGAAGCGGTGATGATTGGAATGACTCACCCCGAACACGTTAAAGAAGAAATTATGGCAAATTTTGAAGTGATTTTGCTGTTAATGTTTATGGTGGCGGGCATTTATTTTATGAAACAGCTGCTCCTTTTCATTTTTACCAAGCTGTTACTCAACATTCGTTCTAAATTGGTGTTATCCCTTTCATTTAGCTTAAGTGCGGCATTTCTTTCCGCATTTTTAGATGCCTTAACCGTGGTGGCGGTGATTATTAGCGTGGGAATGGGATTTTACGGTGTGTATCATAAAGTGGCATCAGGCAAACAATTCGATGATTCTGATGATATTAATGATGACAAACACATTGGCAATAGCCGTGAAACCTTGGAAGAATTTCGTGCCTTTTTGCGTAGCTTAATGATGCACGCAGCCGTGGGGACGGCATTAGGCGGCGTGATGACAATGGTCGGTGAGCCGCAAAATCTGATCATTGCTGAACAAGCAAAATGGGGCTTTGGCGAATTCTTTTTCCGTATGACGCCAGTTACCGTGCCAATTTTAATTTGTGGCGCATTAACTTGCCTTGTGGTGGAAAAATTCCGCTTATTTGGTTATGGTGCGAAACTTCCGCGTAAAGTGTGGGGCGTACTGGCTAAATTTGACCGCAACCGCCAGCTCAAAATGAACAATCAAGAACGCGTAAAATTGGTGATCCAAGCCTTAGTCGGCGTATGGTTAGTGGTTGGCTTGGCGTTCCATTTGGCTGCAGTCGGGCTAATTGGGCTAAGTGTCATTATTTTATGTACATCAGCTTGCGGTATTACCAGTGAACACGCGCTCGGTAAAGCCTTTGAAGAATCCTTGCCATTCACTGCATTGTTGGTGGTATTCTTCTCAGTGGTGGCGGTGATTGTGGATCAACACCTGTTTGCACCTATTATTGATCTTGTGCTTTCTGCTTCCGAAGATGTGCAATTAATGCTGTTCTATGTTTTCAATGGGGTGTTATCCGCGATTTCTGATAACGTATTTGTGGCAACGGTTTATATTAACGAAGCAAAAGCTGCATTAGAACAACAGATTATTTCGCCACATCAATTTGAATTAATTGCTGTCGCCATCAACACAGGGACAAACTTGCCATCGGTGGCAACGCCAAATGGGCAAGCGGCATTTTTATTCTTGCTGACTTCTTCACTTGCGCCGTTAATTCGTTTGTCTTATGGAAGAATGGTTTATATGGCGCTACCTTATACAATTGTGTTATCTTTAGTAGGGTTATTTGCGGTAGAATTTTTATTGCCAGCAATGACACAACTTTTAGCACAAATTGGATTAATTACGCCAGTATAAGAAGGATTCCCAATGCTGAAATATTTCAAACAGTTATCACTCAATCGTGGTGGTTGGTTGCTTTTATTGATCTCAACAATTGCGTTAGAAAGCACCGCACTTTATTTTCAACACGGAATGGGGTTGGCCCCTTGCGTAATGTGTATTTACGAACGAGTCGCCTTGTTTGGCATTACATTTTCAGCATTAATTGGCTTGCTTTATCCACGCGCATTAATTTTGCGTTTATTGGCATTATTGGTGGGCTTGGGTAGCGCAGTGAAAGGCTTATTGCTCGCCATTAAACACGTTGATTATCAGCTCAATCCGGCACCTTGGAATCAATGTTCTTATATGGCTGAATTTCCACAAACCTTGCCATTAGATCGCTGGTTGCCTTATGTATTTAATCCAACGGGATCTTGTGCGGAGATTAGCTGGTCTTTCCTAGGCTTCTCAATGGCACAATGGATTGTGGTGATTTTTGCCTTTTACAGTCTACTGTTGGCGGTTTTATTAATTAGCCAATTTAAACGGGTAGAGCAAAATCGTAATATTTTTAGGTAATTGGATTATAACTGAGGATTTTATATAAACATTGAATGATTGTAGTAAATAAGGGGCTGTACTAGATAACTAGAGCAAACTTTCCTTAACGAATTGCTTTAAAGTTGAAATTTGAGATTTTATGTTACTATTGAAAACGCCATTCGTATTCCCTAAAATACAGTTCAAAATGCTCTTTGGAATGCAATTAAACTTGTATAAATGACGTTTTGCTTGGTTCCAAAAATTCTCAATTCTGTTTATATGGTTATGATTTTCAGCAAAATGTGTGCTGTGGTTGAGGCGAGGACAGCTAAATTGACTTACATCAAGTACATCATAGCTAAGGTAGGTATCCGTGTAAATAATGCTATCTCGCGGATTTGTAATAACGTCGCTGGTTGAGTATTTTAGGTACAATAACGGTATAAACCTTGCCATTTCTCTTGAGAAGTCCAAAAAATACCACGACTCTTTCTGCAGCACAGCCTTGTTTGCTTTTGCGAGCACCGCCGAAATAGCTTTTATCGACTTTGATCTGCCCCTCAAACATTTCCAAATGTAGATTGGTTTGATAGATGAGTAAGCGTGATTGATGAAAGTAATAATCGGCTACATTTTTGTTTACATTGACTAACTCACTTGCTGTTCTCGTTGTAACACTCGCAACAAACAGTTCAATGAGTTTGTTTATGCTGACTGGGCGACTTTTTCTCATTGACCCATTCTAACATAAATGGAATTTTAGTCGTTATCTAGTACAGTCCCTTATATTTTTTAGTTATGTCAGAAACTTATTCTTCATTACGTTTACTTAATATACAAATCCTTCGCCGGTTACGCCATTATTTGCAACTTGCGGAGCAATATTTTCAACGTACTTTCCCAATGCCGACAGTGAGTTATCAACTGCGTGGGGTGAAAGCAGGCGTGGCATATTTGCAGAAAAATGAAATCCGTTTTAACCGCACTTTATTGTTGGAAAATCCTGACTATTTTTTGCAACAAATTGTTCCACACGAATTAGCTCATTTAATTGTTTATCAAATGTTTGGGCGAGTTGCGTCGCACGGCAAAGAATGGAAAGCGGTGATGGAAAACATTTTCCAGCAACCTGCGGAAATTTACCACAATTTAGATGTTAAAAGTGTGCAGGGGAAAACCTTTACTTACCGCTGCGGTTGCCGCACTCACGATCTTAGCGTACGCCGCCACAACAAAGTACAAAAGAAAAGTGCGGTGTATTTTTGTAAAGAATGTAAACAAGCGTTGAACTATTTACCGTTAGTTAAAAACTATGCTAGAATTAAACAATTTTTATAACCTTTATTGGAGAATACTATGAAGAAATTATTAGCAGTCGTAATTGGTGCTTTAGCTGTTTCAGCAACAGCCAATGCAAATTGGTATGTACAAGGGGATTTAGGTTACTCAAAAACTAAATTTACTGGAGGTTTCAATGATCTTAATATGGGCAAAGTAGCTCCAAGTGTGGCTGTTGGATATAAAGTCAATGAACTACGTTTTGCATTAGATTACACTTATTATGGTAAGAAAAACTATTCTTATCATATTCAAGAAAATGCTACAGATTATGAAAAAGGCAATGGTTCAATTAAAGCTCAAGGTTTTGGTTTTTCTGCCCTTTATGATTTTAATTTAGATATTCCACTTAAGCCTTACATTGGTGCTCGTTTATCCTTAAATAAGGTAAAGCTTAATGACACTTCGGTAGAAGTTAACCCTAATGGGCATTTTACGGGTTCTGATAATGAGTCACACACTAAATTCGGTTATGGTGTATTAGCAGGAGCTTCTTATCAACTTACGGATAATTTAGCTTTAGATGCAGGTGTTCAATTGCAACGTTTAGCTTCTTTTGAAAATACCAAAGTAAACCAATATGGTGTAAAAGTAGGTCTTCGTTACGAATTCTAATCATCAACTTTTATAGATTTTCATTGTCAGTGCGGTGGTTTTCCACCGCATTTTTTTATGCTGAAATATTTTGCCTTTATTTGATGAACCTTTGCTAAATGTTTACAATACAGCAATTTTCTTAATCAACGGTAACATAATGAAACGGCATCAACTTCTGTTACAAGAAATGGGGCTTTTCCAATGGCAACTGGTGCGCCCTGAAAGTTTGCAAGGCGTAGTAAATATTCCTATTGATGAGCAGGTGCGGTTGGTGATCATTAGTGAAACCGAAAATCCCCCAACTGCATTATTACAAGATATTTTGCGTAGCTTAGATCTAAATCAAAATGAATATTTAGCGATTCATTTTGATTTTATCCCCCACTTGCACGTCAGCCACGAAGTGCATTATTGGCTCTTAAGTGAAAATTCAGAAAAAATCCACTGCACTTTACCTTATTGTCAAAAAGCATTGAGCCAATGGCGCTCGCCAGATTGGCAAACCTTTATGGCAAGCCCACAAGAAAAACGTAAATTATGGCAACAAATTCAAGGAATTAACCCATAATGGTAAAAATTTCCCCTATTCTATCTCAGGATTTTGATCGATTATTTGAGATCGAACAGCAGGCACATCTTGTGCCTTGGTCATTGGGAACATTAAAAAATAATCAAGGCGAGCGCTATTTCAATTTAAAATTGGAGAAAGAGCAACGTATTATCGGCTTTGCTATTTGCCAAAAAGTGCTTGATGAAGCGACCCTATTCAACCTTGCCATTGATCCAGCCTATCAAGGGCAAGGCTTAGGAAAGCAATTATTGCATTCGTTAATCGATGAATTGCGCGGGCAGGGCATTTTGACGTTATGGCTAGAAGTGCGTCAATCCAATGAAATTGCACAAAAACTTTATCTGCAATGCGGCTTTAACGAAGTGGATATTCGTAAAAATTATTATCCAACGTTAGACGGTGGACGAGAAAACGCCGTGGTTATGGCGTGTTATTTATAAGGAACAACAATGTTAGAACGTTATCGTGGGGAAATTATCCTTTTATTTGTGACTATTTCGGCCGCTATTGGCTGGTTCTTTTCAAAATATGCCATTGATGCTTTGCCCTCGGTAGGATTTATCGGTTTGCGGTTTTTTCTTGCCGCACTGGTTTTTCTGCCCTTTGCTTACGTTCATTTACGCCGTTTAAATCGCCAGCAAGTGATAAGTGCGGTGCTAATTGGTGGTGTTTTTGCGGTTTTTCTTGGTGTTTGGATTTTAGCCATCACCAATAATACCAATTTCGGTGAGGGTGCGTTTCTCACCAGTTTATCAATGTTGATCGCACCGTTGCTCGCTTGGATCGTGTTTAAACAAAAACCACAATCGAGCTTTTGGCTCTGTTTACCCATTGCGGTTTTAGGCTTGTACTTTCTTGCCTTAGGCAACAATGGCTTTGATCTTTCTTCCGATAATAGCCTGTATTTGCTCACTTCATTATTGGCCGCTAGCTATTTTGTGCTTAATCATCATTATGCACGCCACGTTCCCGTGTTGCCACTCACCACCATTCAGCTTGCTATGGTTGGGATTTTATGTGGTTTGTATTCAATGTTTATGGAAACTTGGCCTGCAAATATTCCTAATGAAACTTGGAGTTGGTTGGCTGCTAGCGTGTTGATCGCCACCAATTTCCGCTTTTTACTGCAAACGCTCGGGCAGAAATATTCCAGTGTCGGTAATGCCGCATTAATTATGCTGCTTGAGCCGGTATGGACGCTGTTTTTAAGTATGATAATTTTCCACGAGCCGCTCACTCCCCATAAGGCACTAGGCTGCGGCTTAATTTTTATTGCCTTAATTTTCTACCGCTTGCCGAAAGAAAAAGTAAAACAGTTTTTGCGTAGAAAAAAATGCTAAAAAATGACCGCACTTTCTGTACGGTGAGTTATATCCAGCGTCTAACCTGTTGGCAATATTGACGGTAGGTGTCGCCAAAAATTCGTAATAACGCTTGTTCCTCTTGCTTTATTTGGAACTGGTTCATAATGAGAACAAAGAAAATCAGCCCCAAAATTGCCAGCCCATTGCCTAGCCATAAAAACCAGCTGAGTAAAATCAACCATAAACTAAGATACATGGGGTTGCGGCTAAACGCATAAATGCCTGTTGTGATAAGCTGCGAAGTTTTTTCTACCGACAGCGGACTGATCGTGGTTTTAGCTTGATGAAATTGCCAAAGGCTACAAATAGCAATAAGGCCTGCGAGTAACACTATCGGCAAAATAAGAAGTCGTGAAAGGTGAAATAATCTAAAGGGCGGAAGCAAATACATTCCGCCCGCACAAGCAAGGAAAACGAGGGGAGGAGGAAGGATAATCTTCCCCATTAATAACTTACCTTATGCCCATAGCTTTCAAGGATTTGCTTGATATGCTCAAGGGATTCTTTTGTTGGTGGTTTAACATCTTCCAGTTCGTATTTTTCCCCCATCGCTTCCCATTTATGTGCGCCAAGGCGGTGGTAGGGGAGTAGCTCAACTTTTTCAATATTGTGCATATCTTGAATGAACTGCCCAAGCAAATGCACGTCTTCATCGCTGTCTGTCCAGCCCGGCACAACCACATAGCGAATCCATACAGGCTGGTTGCGTTTTTGTAAATATCGAGCAAATTCTAAGGTGCGTTTATTAGGCACACCAATCAAATTTTGGTGTACGCGATCATTGAGTTCTTTCAGATCGAGCAGCACTAAATCGGTAACATCAAGCAGTTCATCAATAATATGATCATAATGACGAACAAATCCGTTGGTGTCTAAACAGGTGTGAATACCTTCTTTTTTGCAAGCACGAAACCAATCGCGCACAAACTCTGCTTGTAACACGGCTTCACCGCCAGAGGCAGTAACGCCACCGCCAGAAGCATTCATAAAATGTCGATAAGTAACCACTTCTTTCATTAGATCTTCTACGGAAATTTCTTTTCCGCCGTGTAGATCCCAAGTATCACGGTTGTGGCAGTATTTGCAACGCATTAAGCAGCCTTGCAAAAACAGGATAAAACGGATTCCCGGGCCATCAACCGTGCCGCAAGATTCATAAGAATGGTAGCGAGCTAAAACAGACATAATGTTCCTTTGTTAGAGAGAATGTAAAATCGTTAATTTCTATTTAAGGCTTTCAAAAAAAGCATTAAATGGAAATCAATCTGCCTAAGCGTAAGGCAGATTGTGTGTATTATAGCGTAATCTTGGCGAAAAAACTTATTTTCCGCTCCATGCTTTGATGGCATCGTGGCGAATTTTGACACGGCTTTGATCATCACCTTTGTAATAATCTTTAGCTAAACCACCTTCCCAATCGCCATAGTTTGGATTTGGTAACATAATGAATTTTTTACCAAATTGCTTACTATTTTGTTGAACGAAAGCACGGCGTTCTGCGTTAGATTTTTTATAGGTAGCATCGCCAAAATCGTTAAGGTTATCGCCAACATAAAGGACGATGTCGTAACCCAGTTTTTCAATTTCAGCAAAGCGAGGGGATTTATTTGATTTGTCTTTTTTCAAATAAAGCACTTCTTCACTTGCCCCGATAAAGCCAAGGGTTTTTAGATCATCAAGGGTTGCGGTTTTTTCTGTGGCATCTTTACGATTAGAAACGTAGAACACTTTACCGTTGTGGGTATTAACATAATTATTAAATTCTACCGCCCCCGGCACTGCAGCAGTTTCACGCGCATTGACCCAGCGAGTCCAATCTTCGCCATTAAACCCTGTGCCTGTCTGCACTTGCCAGCCTGCATAAGCGCTGTTGTCCATCATTGTTTCATCAAGATCAACCACAACCGCTTTCTTTTTACCTTTAGCCGCTTTCGCTTGGTCGAATGCCACTTTTGCCAGATTAAAGGCTTGGTAAGTTAAGGCTTGGTATTCCCCTGATTGTTGCACCCAGTTTAAGCCTAATACCGCTTGCTCTTGTAATTGTTGTTCCGCATTTTGCTGGCTTGAAGTGCAAGCAGTGAGTGCAAAAAGGGAAGAAAGGGTGAGTACAGCTAGTTTGAATTTTGTGTTTTTCATCGCTTCTCCTGTAGAAAAGTAAGTTGTAGGAAAGTCATTAAAAAATTCGGTAAAAAACTACCGCACTTATTATAGCAGATAAAATTTCTAGAATAATAATATTCTAGTTAAACTCTCTATCACATTTAGCACTAGTAAATACATAAGAAGTGTATTCATTATCTTCTTCATTTTTATATATTACTGTTACTGGTATTGCAATAGATAAGGTGCTATTATCAATTACGGAAATCTTTATTTCTTCAATGTTAGGAACTATGGATTTAATTTTTTCTTTCTCCTTATTTTTTATATGTTCTATTCGTTCTTTAGCTCTACGTTTAATTGTTTCTTTGTTATTGTTACAAAAACTATTTAGTTTAGATTGATCATAAAAACTTGTGTTTATTAAGGTGTGTTTAATTGATTCTTGATGATTTATACTGTTTTTACTTATAAACAAAGGGAGGAATATTACGTTTATACACATCATTAAATAATAAAATGATTTTAGATATTCTTTTGTTGAAAAAGACTTTATTTCATAAAATAATGCCAGTATCATTAATGTGAGTGGTACGTAAAGAATTAATAAAAGTATTATATTTATTAATAGTATTAGTATAGTGCTTGATAGTGGAAAGAAGTTAATTGTATAGCCTGTAATACCTAAAATTTCTTCTGACGAAATATATGAGCAATAAGTTAAATACAAAGAAAACAATATGATTAATAAATATTTTAATATATAGTTTTCTTTTGTTTTGTTAAAGTATTTTCTAAAATTTTTACTATGTTCTAATATTACAAATATACAAATTGGAATATATATAGGTATGTATGTTGTCACTGTGATAGGAGTTGGAAGTTTAAAAAATGAGTAAAAAATGATGCAATAAGCTAGATAGATCAGGATAAATATTTTTATTTGATAAGAATATTTGGTAAGAATAAATGAAAGTTCCTTAGGAAGCTCTTTTGATGCTTTAAGCATTTCCTCAATTAGATGTATGGTGTATTCCAAAGTCTTTGCTAATGCATTTAATACCCTTATTAAAGGTTTTAAAGTAGTTTTTAAGAAATACACTAAGACAGTATATAATATATATGCAATAATGTATAAAATTAATAATGTTTTTCTCATTTTTTCTATACTATTAGGTAGTAATTTTTTATTTTTAGCATTTTCTAGAAAAATGTCAAAAAATAAAAAATCGGCTTTATATCATAAAGCCGATTTTAAAAACCAATACAAGAAATAAATTATTACATTGCTTGCGTGAAAGTACGCGTAATTACATCTTGTTGTTGCTCTTTAGTTAAAGAGTTGAAACGCACGGCGTAACCAGAAACACGAATGGTTAATTGTGGATATTTTTCTGGGTTTTCCATTGCATCTAACAACATTTCACGGTTCATTACGTTCACGTTTAAGTGTTGTCCGCCTTCAACAGTCGCTTCGTGGTGGAAGTAACCGTCCATTAAGCCTGCAAGGTTACGTTTTTGCGCTTCGTAATCTTTACCTAATGCGTTTGGTACGATTGAGAAGGTGTAAGAAATACCGTCTTTCGCGTAAGCAAATGGTAATTTCGCCACAGAAGTTAATGAAGCTACTGCACCTTTTTGATCGCGTCCGTGCATTGGGTTTGCACCCGGTCCGAATGGCGCACCAGCACGGCGACCATCTGGGGTGTTACCTGTTTTCTTACCATACACCACGTTAGATGTAATAGTAAGTACAGATTGTGTTGGGGTTGCGTTGCGATAAGTGTTGTGCGTTTGAATTTTCTTCATAAAGCGTTCAACTAAATCTACCGCTAAATCATCAACACGGCTGTCGTTGTTACCGAATTGTGGATATTCACCTTCGATTTCAAAGTCGATCGCCACGTTAGATGCCACTACGTTGCCATCTTTATCTTTGATGTCGCCACGAATTGGTTTCACTTTCGCATATTTGATCGCTGCTAATGAGTCAGCTGCTACAGAAAGCCCTGCGATACCGCAAGCCATTGTGCGGAATACATCACGATCGTGGAATGCCATTAATGCCGCTTCATAGGCATATTTATCGTGCATAAAGTGAATGATGTTCAATGCAGTAACGTATTGGGTAGCAAGCCAATCCATAAAGCTGTCCATACGTTCCATTACTGTATCGAAGTCTAACACTTCATCCGTAATTGGGGCAGTTTTAGGGCCTACTTGCATACCTGATTTTTCATCAATACCACCATTGATTGCGTATAACAAGGTTTTTGCAAGGTTCGCACGCGCACCGAAGAATTGCATTTGTTTACCCACAACCATCGGGCTTACACAACAAGCGATCGCATAGTCATCACTGTTGAAGTCTGGACGCATTAAGTCATCATTTTCGTATTGTACAGATGACGTATCAATAGATACTTTCGCACAATAACGTTTGAACGCTTCTGGTAACTGTTCAGACCAAAGAATGGTTAAGTTTGGCTCTGGTGAAGGCCCCATTGTGTAAAGGGTGTGTAAGATACGGAAGCTGTTTTTGGTAACTAATGTACGACCGTCTAAGCCCATACCTGCCAATGTTTCGGTTGCCCACATTGGGTCACCAGAGAATAATTGATCGTATTCTGGAGTACGCAAGAAACGCACCATACGCAATTTCATTACAAGGTGGTCGATTAATTCTTGTGCTTCTTGTTCTGTGATTTTGCCCGCTTTAAGATCGCGTTCAATGTAAATATCTAAGAAAGTAGAAACACGACCGAAAGACATTGCCGCACCATTTTGTGATTTCACCGCTGCAAGATAAGCGAAATACGTCCATTGCACCGCTTCTTGTGCGTTAGTTGCCGGGTTAGAAACATCAAAACCGTAAGAGGCTGCCATTTCTTTAATTTTACCCAATGCACGGTGTTGTTCAGCAATTTCTTCGCGTAATTGAATTGTCGCTTGAATATCTTCACCACGCTCTAATTTTTCTTGTAATGAATTAAATTGGTTGAATTTATCTTTCATTAAGAAATCAGCACCGTAAAGGGCTAAACGGCGATAATCCCCGATGATACGGCCACGGCCATAAGCATCTGGTAAACCAGTAATTACGCCTGATTTACGGCAACGTAAAATATCTGGGGTGTAAACATCAAATACCCCTTGGTTATGGGTTTTACGATATTCTGTAAAGATATGCTCAATTTCAGGTTTTAATTCGCGACGATAAACTTGGCATGAACCTTTCACCATTTTAATTCCGCCATAAGGCATAATGGCACGTTTTAATGGTGCATCAGTTTGTAAGCCCACGATTTTTTCCAAGTCTTTTTCAATGTAACCTGGTTTGTGAGAAGTAATGGTTGATGGCGTATCTGTATCAATGTCATAAGGTTCGTGAGTTTTGTTCTCAACCTTAATTTTTTCCATTACATCATTCCATAATTTCGTGGTCGCTTCCGTTGCACCAGCAAGGAATGATTCATCACCTTCATAAGGGGTGTAGTTTTTTTGAATAAAATCACGTACGTTTACTTCGGTTTGCCAGTCACCTGGAGTAAAACCTTCCCACGCTTTTTTTTGCGCTTCTGTTAGTTGAGTCATTACTATTTTCCTTTAACGTAAATAAAATTTTAACTATGTAAAAACGGCGAAAAAACAACCGCTCTTACGCCAAACTAATGTGAATGTGGTCTGTTAGTAAACCACTGCATTAATGCAATACATACCCCGCCACCAACAATATTACCAAGCGTAACAGGAATAAGATTTTTTATAACAAAATGATAAACATCTAAATCAGCAAATTGCGCTGCATTCAGCCCAAGAGATTGCCAAAATTCCGCAGAACTGCAATGGGCAGTGATGATCCCAAGGGGAATCATAAACATATTCGCCACACTATGCTCGAAGCCAGAAGAAACAAACAAACCAATCGGTAAAATCATAATCAATGCTTTGTCTGTTAAGGTTTTTCCTGCATAGCTCATCCACACCGCAATGCACACCATAATGTTACATAAAATGCCTAAGCTAAAGGCTTCAAACCAGCTATGATGAATCTTATGTTGGGCTGTTTTCAAAATCGTCAAGCCCCATTGTCCATTGGCTGCCATTGTTTGTCCTGCGAACCAAATTAAGCCTGCGATGATGATTGCCCCCACGAAATTGCCTGCATAAACGGCAACCCAGTTGCGTAACATTTGAATGGTATTGATGCGTTGCCCTGCGCGTGCCACCAACGTCATTGTTGATGAAGTGAATAATTCAGATCCACAGACAACCACCATAATCACGCCCACAGAGAACACTAAACCGCCAACCAGTTTAGCCAATCCCCAAGACACATTGGCTAGCCCTGTTTGCGTAGTGGTATAAAAGACGAAAGCAAGCGCAATAAATGCCCCTGCTGAAATTGCGGAAAGAAAAGAATAGAATTGATTTTTAGTGGCTTTATAAACCCCAATATCTTCAGCGAGCTGAGCCATTTCCGTTGGCGTTGCCATAAAACTCACGGCGTTTTCTTTTTTCATTCTACCCCCTAAAAGTTATGTGCTAATTCTAAGGGATATGTCCTGAACTTTAAACTAAAAAAGATTTTATTTTTTATAAAATTTGTTGTAAATCAATTTTTACAACATTGATTTAACATATCGCAACATTATAAAACTAAAATTTAACAAAATAATAACAAAAGTAATCCAGATTGCTATTTTTGAACTTTTCTGATAAAAATACCCGCACTTATCTATACTGTTTACAAGCAATAATATCCCTTTAAAACACAAGGATTTTCCAATGGCAGAAGAAACCATCTTCAGCAAAATTATTCGTAAAGAAATCCCAGCGAATATCGTTTATCAAGATGAATTAGTCACCGCATTTCGTGATATTTCACCACAAGCGGCAACCCATATTTTGATTATTCCGAATAAACTGATCCCAACCGTGAATGAAGTTACCGAACAAGATGAGGTGGCATTAGGGCGTTTATTTACCGTTGCAGCAAAATTGGCAGAGCAAGAAGGTATTGCACAAGATGGCTATCGCTTAATCGTAAACTGCAACAAACACGGTGGACAAGAAGTGTATCATTTACATATGCACTTACTTGGTGGTGAACCTTTAGGAAAAATGTTGGCAAAATAATGAAAAAACTGTTTTTTCTGTGCGGATTAAGCCTATTGCTTGCGGCTTGTAGTTCCACACCTTCGCAAAATATTGTGAGCGAAAATGAGCCTATCTTAAATGTAGAAGCCAATCTCGCGCCGTTGATTGAAACAACATTACGCCACAACAATGTTTGGCTGAAAAACAAAAGCCAGCAGCAGCTTGATGTGGCTTATTATTTCTTTTGGTATGACAAAAATGGCGTAACCCAAGGGGAAGAGCCGAATTTAAACGCGCCCTCTAGTTTGCTGCTGCAACCAAGCCAACAAACCAACTTAACGCCTGTTCCGCCAACGGAACAAAGCGCCAATTACCGTTTATATCTTCGTTTGAATAAATTGCAATAAGGATTTCAATGTCAGCGTTACTTATCGATCTTACTGGGCAAGAAGTTAGCCAAGAAGAATTAGAATTGCTTGCGCACCCCTTAGTCGCTGGCGTGATTTTATTTACCCGCAACTTTTATGATCGTGAGCAAATTCAACATCTTGTCGCCACCTTACGACAGAAAGTAAAGAAACCCTTATTGATTACCGTCGATCAAGAAGGCGGACGTGTACAACGTTTTCGTGAAGGCTTTACTCAACTGCCCGCAATGCAAAGTTTCGCTAGCCTAATCGCTGATCCGCAACAGCAACAAGCAATGGCATTGCAAGCAGGCTGGCAAATGGCGGCAGAAATGATCGCGCTGGATATTGACTTGAGTTTCGCGCCCGTGCTGGATTTAGGCCATCAATGCCGTGCTATTGGTGATCGCAGTTTTCACGATGAAGCCGCACAAACCCTTGATCTCGCACGTCAATTTATTATTGGAATGAAGCAAACAGGAATGGCCAGCACAGGCAAGCATTTCCCTGGCCACGGCCACGTTCTGGCAGATTCTCACCTTGAAACGCCGTATGATGAACGCCCCAAAGCGGATATTTTCACGCAAGATATTGTGCCGTTTCAGCGTTTAATCGCGGAAAATTATCTCGATGCGGTAATGCCCGCACACGTCATTTACACGCAATGCGATCCGCAACCAGCAAGCGGATCAAGCTATTGGTTACAACAGGTGTTACGCCAACAGCTCGGCTTTCAAGGGGCAATTTTCTCTGATGATTTAGGAATGAAAGGTGCGGGTTTTATGGGCGATTTTGTGGCGCGTTGTCAGCAATCCCTTAATGCGGGTTGTGATTTACTATTGCTTTGCAATGAGCGTGAGGGCGTGATCCAAGTGCTAGATCATTTCCAACCGCAAGAATCCCCTGAGCAATATGCCCTGCGCCAACAACGTTTGCAAGGTTTGTTTAAACGTAGCCAGTTAGATTGGAAAACTTTAGAAAAATCATCACGTTGGCAAGAAAATCAGCAAAAATTGACCGCACTTCAACAAACTTGGTTAGCGAGTGCCTAAATGTCAGCAATGCCAGTTTGTCCACACTTTATGGCGGGACAATGCCGTTCTTGCCAATGGATTGAAATGCCTTATGCAAAACAGCTTGATGAGAAAAAAGCGCATTTAGTTCAACAACTTAATGGGCTTGATCAATCACAGCTTGAATGGTTGCCACCTTATACTTCTGCGCAACAAGGTTTTCGTAACAAAGCCAAAATGGTGGTGAGCGGTTCGGTGGAACGTCCAATTTTAGGCATTTTGACCGATCCCAATGATCCACAAAGTGCGGTAGATTTATCCGAGTGTTTACTCTACCCTGCGCATTTCGCTGAGATTTTTGCCCAATTAAAAACCTTTATCGGGCGCGCGGGCTTAGTGCCTTATAATATCGCGAAACGCAAAGGTGAACTGAAATATATTTTGCTTACCGAAAGCCAAAGTAACGGCACATTAATGTTACGTTTTGTGTTGCGATCTACCGCCAAACTGGCGCTTATTCAACGAGAATTACCACAATTATTGGCGAACTTGCCACAAATAAAGGTGGTGAGCCTCAATATCCAACCGAAACACGCGGCGATTTTAGAAGGGGAAGAAGAAATTTTTCTCACGGAAAAAAAACAGCTCGCCGAAAATTTTAACCAAATCCCGTTATTTATTCGTCCGCAAGGCTTTTTCCAAACTAATCCAAAGGTGGCAGAAGGCTTATACGGCACAGCACAGCAATGGATTAAAGATCTTCCCATTAGCAAAATCTGGGATCTATTTTGCGGTGTAGGTGGCTTTGGCTTGCATTGTGCGGCGATCTTGCAACAAAAAGGCGTAAACGTGCAATTAACTGGCATTGAAATTTCCCCTTCTGCCATCGCTAGTGCCAGCTTGTCAGCAGAAAAATTGGGCTTAGCAGAGGTGAAGTTTCAATCCTTAGATGCAGCAAATTTCGCCTTAGCACAAAATGAAAAACCAGATTTGCTGATCGTCAATCCGCCACGCCGTGGTATTGGCAAAGAGTTGGCTCAATTTCTCAATAAATTACAACCGCACTTTATTTTATATTCCAGCTGCAATGCAGTTTCAATGGGCAAAGATTTGCAAGAATTAGCCAACTACCAAGCACAAAAAATCCAACTTTTTGATATGTTCCCTAATACGGCGCATTATGAGGTGCTGGTGTTGTTAGAACGCTCAGGGGGATGATGAGCGTTCTTTCTCAAGTCCTTAGTGAGATTGAAGGCTTGTCGTGTTTTTACGATGTCTAATCAGCTGAATAACATTGATGATAACGATAAAACCGTCTAACAGCACCACCGGTAAGGCATTTGTGTAGATCGCATAAATGGTAACGAAAAAAGCACCTGTGGCATTTAATAAACGTAATTTTAATAGTGAGTTGGTCATAAATGAAAGCACCACTAATGCCGTGCCAAAATAGCCAAGAATATTCATTAATAAATCCATAAAATTTCCTTAAAAAGAATGGAAAAGAAAAGGGGGCGTATCTTAGCACAATGACGCAAAAAATACGGTGAAAAATCACCGCACTTTTTATTTTTAGCAAATCTCTGCGTTAGCAAAAATGCCCAATCAACTTGCTCAATAGTTCGTGAGTGGGTTTGATAAATTCGGCGGAGAGATATTCATCAGGTTGGTGGGCTTGTTCGATTGAACCGGGGCCTAGCACCAATGTTGGGCAAAGTTGTTGAATGAAAGGGGCTTCGGTGCAATAGTTCACCGCTTCGCATTTTTCGCCAAGTAATTTTTCCACCACTTGGACAACTTGGGCAGAGTGTTCACATTCATAACCTGGGGTAGGTTCGTGTAAGGCTTTCAGTGAAATGAGATCGCCCCATTTTTCAAACATTGGGCGCAGCTTTTCTTGTAGCATTTCATTGAGATCTTCTAAGCGCATTTGTGGCAACGGGCGAATGTCAAAATGCAGTTCGCAGCACGCACAAATACGGTTTACCGCATCGCCGCCGAGGATTGCGCCAAAATTCATTGTCGGATAAGGAATGGCAAAGGCGGAATGATGATATTTTGCCTTTAACTCATTACGCATTTCCATTAAATAGCCAGTGGCTTCGTGCATTAATTCAATGGCATTGATGCCTTTGTCAGGATCACTCGAATGCCCTGTTTTCCCCATAATTCGCACCGCTTGCCCGATATGCCCTTTATGCGCGCGCACGGGTTTTAAGGAAGTTGGCTCGCCGATAATGGCACAATCTGGGCGAATATGGCTGTGCTGGCTGAAGGTTCGTGCGCCTAAAAGCGTGGTTTCTTCATCGGCGGTAGCAAGAATCCGCAACGGTTTGCTTAATTTGCTCAGATCAATATGACGTAAGGTTTCTAACACGAACGCAAAGAACCCTTTCATATCCGCGGTGCCTAAGCCGTAAAATCTGCCGTCTTTTTCAGTGAGTTTGAAAGGATCAAAATGCCAGCGTCCTTCATCAAAAGGCACTGTATCCGTATGCCCTGCAAGCAATAACCCCCCTTCCCCTTCGCCACAGGTGGCTAATAAATTGAATTTGTTTCGGCTGCCTTCCACAGGAATAATGTTGGTTTTAAAGCCTAGATCACCAAGCCAAGTGGCAAGCAATTCAATTAAAGCTTTATTCGATTGATCAAATTCTGCTTCTACGCTACTAATGGTGGGCAATGCAATAAGCTGAGAATACATTTCAAGGAAAGGCGGCAATTTTTTCATTAAGTTTATCCTGTATTAAATTAAAGGTTGATTTATGATTAATTATGCACAATAATAGCATAATTAATCAAGCGTTATATTTTTATCTACAAGGTGTTCTATGCAAAAAGCCATTATTATTGGGGCAAGTGGTTATACAGGGGCTGAATTGGCTCGTATTCTAACCTTGCACCCTGCATTTCAGCTCAATGGATTATATGTTTCAGCGCAAAGCCAAGATGCGCATAAAGCCATTTCTGATATTTATCCGCAACTGAAGCAGATTGTTGATTTGCCGTTGCAACCTTTGGACGAAAATTTAACCGCACTTGCACAACAAAATGATCTGGTCTTTTTGGCCACCGCACACGAAGTTAGCCACGATCTTGCGCCAATTTTCTTGCAAAATCAATGCAAAGTATTTGATTTATCTGGCGCATTTCGGGTGAATAATACGAAATTTTATCCACAATATTATGGCTTTGAACATCGTTATCCTGAATTATTAGAAAAAGCGGTTTATGGCTTAGCTGAATGGAATGACAGTGCCATTGCGCAAACAGATTTAGTGGCGGTGGCTGGTTGCTATCCAACAGTTTCGCAACTGAGTTTAAAACCATTAATTGAAAACAATTTATTAGATCTCAATCAGTTACCTATTATTAATGCAGTCAGTGGGGTAAGCGGTGCTGGACGCAAAGCATCGCTCACGAATAGTTTTTGCGAGGTCAGCCTGAATGCTTATGGCGTATTTAACCATCGTCATCAGCCTGAAATTGCCACCCATTTAGGCACAGAAGTGATTTTTACCCCGCACTTAGGCAATTTTAAACGTGGTATTTTAGCCACCATTACAGCTAAATTGAAAGATGGTGTAGGTGAACAGCAAATCCGTGAAGCCTATCAGCAATATTATGCGCATCGCCCTCTTGTGCGCGTCTATGAACAAGGCTTGCCAAGCATTAAAGCGGTGGAATTTACGCCTTATTGCGACATCGGTTTTGCAGTGAAAAATGGCTACATTATCATTGTCGGCGCAGAAGATAATCTGCTTAAAGGCGCGGCAGCACAAGCGGTGCAATGTGCCAATATTCGTTACGGTTTTGCGGAAACCTTGGGATTAATTTAGTGGAAGAAAAGAATGAAACCTTTAGTAATTAAATTAGGCGGCGTGCTATTAGATACCCCGCAAGCAATGGAAAATCTGTTTACCGCACTGACAAATTATCAGCAAAATTTCGACCGCCCTTTGCTTATCGTACACGGCGGCGGTTGCGTGGTGGACGAATTAATGCAGCGCCTTGCATTGCCTGTACAAAAGAAAAATGGCTTAAGGGTAACGCCTGCGGATCAAATTGATATTATCGTGGGCGCACTTGCAGGCATTGCCAATAAAACCTTGGTGGCACAAGCAGCGAAATTTAATCTCAACCCCGTAGGGCTTTGTTTGGCAGATGGCAAACTCACTAGCGCACAAGCCTTTGATGAAGAGCTTGGCCACGTTGCCAATGTAAAGCCAAATAATCCCACCCTTTTGCATACCTTGTTAAGTGAAGCCTTTTTACCCATTATTAGCTCCATTGCGGTGGACGATCAAGGGCGTTTAATGAACGTAAATGCGGATCAAGCAGCAACAGCGATTGCCGCATTAATTGGCGGCGATTTGGTGATGCTTTCTGATGTTGATGGCGTTTTAGATGCCAATAAACAACGCCTACCACAGCTTAATAGCGAACAAATTCAACAACTTATTCAGCAAGGTGTGATTACAGACGGAATGATCGTGAAGGTCAATGCTGCCTTAGATGCAGCAAAAATGCTTAACACAGGCGTGGATATTGCCAACTGGAAATATCCAGAAAAATTGACCGCACTTTTTGCAGGTGAGATAATCGGCACCAGAATTTTACCGTAAACGTAAAGCATTTGGTATGGGCGAACATTTGGGTTCGCCTCTACATTTTTTAATCATAAAAATCAAAAAGATAAGGATAAACTATGGCACTTTGGGGTGGACGTTTCACACAAGCAGCAGATAAACGTTTTAAAGATTTCAACGATTCACTACGCTTTGACTATCGCCTTGCAGAACAGGATATTGAAGGCTCAATCGGCTGGTCAAAAGCCTTGGTCAGCGTTGGCGTGTTAAGTGCGCAAGAACAGCAACAATTAGAGCAAGCCTTAAACGAACTGCTGATTGAAGTGCGGTCGAATTTGCAAGGTATTTTGCAAGATGACGCTGAAGACATTCACAGCTGGGTAGAAAGTAAGCTCATCAACAAAGTGGGAAATCTGGGCAAAAAATTGCACACAGGGCGTAGCCGTAACGACCAAGTGGCGCTCGACATCAAAATGTGGTGCAAACAGCGTGTAACCGAGTTGCAATATTCTATTCGTGCCTTGCAAACCAAATTGGTGGAAACCGCAGAAAACAACCAACACGCCGTAATGCCGGGTTATACCCATTTGCAACGTGCGCAGCCCATCACGTTCGCCCATTGGTGTATGGCTTATGTGGAAATGCTTGAGCGTGATTATTCTCGCTTGGCAGATGCTTATCACCGAATGAATACTTGTCCTTTGGGAAGCGGTGCGTTAGCTGGCACGGCGTATGCCATTGATCGTGAGCAATTAGCACAAGATCTCGGCTTTGCAATGGCAACCCGTAACAGCTTAGACAGCGTTTCCGACCGCGATCACATTATCGAATTACTTTCCACCGCTTCGTTAAGTATGGCTCACCTTTCACGTTTTGCGGAAGATATGATTATCTTCAACAGCGGTGAAGCGGATTTCGTGGAGCTTTCTGACCGCGTTACTTCCGGTTCTTCCTTAATGCCACAGAAAAAAAATCCTGATGCTTGCGAACTCATTCGTGGTAAAGCTGGTCGAGTGATGGGCGCGCTAACTGGAATGTTGATGACAGTAAAAGGCTTGCCACTGGCTTATAACAAAGATATGCAAGAAGACAAAGAAGGCATTTTTGATGCCTTGGATACTTGGCAAGACTGTTTGGATATGGCGACTTTCGTGTTAGATGATATTAAAGTGAACGTTGAGCGCACCCGTGAAGCGGCACTAAAAGGCTACTCAAATGCGACCGAGCTCGCCGATTATTTAGTGGCAAAAGGCGTACCATTCCGCGATTCTCACCATATTGTGGGTGAAACGGTGGTGTATGCCATCAGCGTACACAAAGGCTTAGAAGATCTGAGCTTAGAAGAGTTCCGCCAATTTAGTGATGTGATCAGCGATGATGTGTATGAGATCCTATCGCTACAATCCTGCTTAGACAAACGCTGCGCCAAAGGTGGTGTGTCCCCATTACGAGTGGCAGAAGCCATTGCTGAGGCAAAAGAGCGGTTGAAATAATTTGATTTTTTCCTCTTTGATTCACGCTAATTTTATTAGCGTGAATTTTTTTCCGAAACAAAAAACTGGTAAAAATAGGCACACTATGTGATTATTTTTCTAGACGTAATCATTATGTAACCGCTTGTTAACACACCATAACTTCAATGTTAATGCTTTGTTAAATAAAGCAAATTTTTCATTTTATCTATACCTTTTTAGGTAAATCTTCCTTATACTTTAACCCAATAAGATTTATTTATAACTTTTTAAGTTCATTAAATAAATGAGTGATTGTTGTTGTGAGTTTTTATGTCTGAATGCCTTTATTTTAGTGAACAAATTTCTTTTTCTTCAACCGCCAAAATAGAACAAATCCGTTTATTTTTAGCCAATAATGATTTGGAATTGGATCAACAAATTTTACGCTTTGTCGTGTTTTATCGAGAATCTGATAATCAAATTATTGCCTGTGGCGGTGTGGCACACAATATCATTAAATGTGTTGCTATTTCCCCACAATATCGGGGAACAGGGCTTGCCCTTAAATTAGCCACAGAACTGATTAATTTGGCTTATGAACTTGGTTATTCTCGTCTTTTCATTTATACCAAACCAGAAAACGAAGCCCTCTTCTCACAATGTGGTTTTTTTACCATTTCGACGGCTTATCCTTATCTTGTCCTTATGGAAAATAGCAAAATGCGTTTGCAGAAATATTGTAATCAGCTGCGTAATTCAAGAAAAAATGGCAAGAAAATCGGGGCTATTGTAATGAATGCGAACCCTTTTACGTTGGGGCATCGCTATTTAATTGAACAAGCCGTGGCGCAATGTGATTATGTTCATATTTTTCTCGTGGAAGAAGATGCTTCCCGCTATGCTTATGCCGATCGCCTGCGTTTATTAAAAAAGGGGATTGGCGATTTGCGTACCGCCATTATTCACCCGAGTTCAAGTTACATTATTTCGCGTGCGACCTTCCCAGCTTATTTTCTAAAAGATCAAGGATTAGTTGATAAATGTTATATGGAAATTGATTTGAAGCTGTTCCGTCGATATATCGCACCAACTCTTGGAATTACCCACCGATTTGTCGGGACAGAACCTTTTTGTCAGCTAACGGCAGCCTATAATCAAAATATGCATTACTGGTTAGAGGAAGCTGAAATGGCTGCACCACCAATTAAGGTTGTTGAAATTGAACGTAAAACATATCAAGGGCAAGCCATTTCTGCCTCTACTGTTCGTAAGCTTGCAGATCAGAAGAATTGGCAAGAACTGTCCCATTTTGTGCCTGATAGTACACTTAGTTTTTTGCAAGGACTGGCAGTTCAAACACAAGATTAACTTATTATTGAGATGAAATAATTATTTTAAGGAGCAATTATGCGAATAACAAAAGCAGCCGTCGCTGGAACATTGGAATCTAGTGATGTGATGATCAGAGTTGCACCGAGTGAAACCATTGATATTGAATTACATAGCTCGGTGGCAAATCAATTTGGTGAGGCAATTCTTGAAACAATTCATACTGTTTTAAAGCAACTTGATGTTAATGCTGTGCAGCTAATTATTGATGATAAAGGTGCTTTAGATTGTGTGTTACAAGCTCGATTGAAAACGGCATTATTACGTGGCTGTGAGGAAGCCGTGCAATGGGAGGCGTTATTATGAAATTAAGACGTAGTATGTTGTTTGTGCCGGGTTCTAACGCGGCAATGTTAAGTAATAGCTTTATTTATAAGCCCGATGCTATTATGTTTGACTTGGAAGATGCCGTCGCGTTGAAAGAAAAAGATAGTGCAAGAATGCTTGTTGCACACGCTTTGAAAAACCCATTTTATCAAGATATAGAAACAGTTGTACGGGTAAACCCCTTAGATTCAGCATTTGGACTTGATGATTTAAATGCGGTAGTTAGAGCTGGAGTGGATATTGTTCGCTTACCTAAAACGGATACTGCTCAAGATGTGGTTGATATGGATAATGCGATTGCTGAAATTGAAAAGCAGTGTGGGCGAGTTGTTGGCAGTACGAAGCTATTAGCGGCGATTGAATCGCCATTAGGGGTAACACAAGCAAATGAGATCGCAAAAGCCTCATCTCGTTTGATTGGAATTGCATTAGGGGCGGAAGATTATGTTCGGAATTTGAAAACAGAGCGCTCACCTGATGGCGTGGAATTATTGTTCGCTCGTTGTACGATTTTACAAGCCGCCCGAGCTGCCGGAATTATGGCATTTGATACGGTATTCTCTAATGCTGATGACGAAGAAGGTTTCTTGCGAGAAGCCTCACTGATTAAACAGCTTGGTTTTGACGGCAAATCCTTAATTAACCCACGCCAAATTGAATTGATTCATAATCTCTATGCTCCTTCACAGAAAGATGTTGATTTTGCAAAACGGGTAATTAGTGCGGCAGAACAAGCCGAAAAAGAAGGGCTGGGCGTAGTATCGTTAAATGGAAAAATGGTAGATTCGCCGATTATTGAACGTGCAAAACTTGTTTTACAGCGAGCAGCTTTATCAGGGATTCGTGAGGAATAATTATGAATAATAGAGAAAAACGTATTGGACATTTCCATTCACATCAGACAATGGCTATTTATCAGCAAGAACCCAAAGTAACCGCCTTAGAACGAATTCAGCGAGATCGTAAGCTATGTGATAGTTTAGAAACCGCGATTACACGCAGTGGATTGCAAGATGGAATGACGGTATCGTTTCATCACGCTTTCCGAGCTGGCGATTATATCGTAAATATGGTGATGAACAAGATTGCTGAGATGGGGTTTAAAAATCTAACGCTTGCCTCTAGCTCTTTAACCGATATTCATTCTCCCCTTATTGAACATATTAAAAATGGCGTGATCCGTAAAATTTATACATCGGGATTACGCGGTGAACTTGCTGATCAAATTTCTAATGGATTAATGGAAGAGCCTGTTGTTATTCATTCTCATGGTGGTCGAGTTCATCTTATTCAAAGTGGTGAATTACACATTGATGTTGCCTTTCTTGGTGTACCGATTTGTGATGATTTTGGTAATGCAAATGGATTTAGTGGAAAAAATAATTGCGGTTCACTGGGTTATGCTCGTGTTGATGCAGATTATGCGGATAAGGTTGTACTATTAACAGAAGAAATTGCAAATTACCCTCATCATCCTATTAGTATCGCCCAAGATCGCGTTGATTTGATCGTAAAAGTTGATCAGGTTGGCGACCCTAAGAAAATTGGTGGCGGAGCGACCAGAATGACAAAAAATCCACGCGAACTTCTTATTGCACGCAAAACAGCAGAAGTAATTTTCGCCAGTGGTTATTTTAAAGATGGCTTTTCGCTTCAAACAGGAAGTGGAGGTGCGTCGCTTGCTGTAACGCGATTCTTAGAAGATAAAATGTGGCGGAAAAATATTTGTGCCGATTTCGCTTTAGGCGGAATCACTTCCAGTATGGTGGCGTTACACGAAGCGGGATTAATTAAAACATTGTTAGATGTACAAAGTTTTGATAAAGATGCCGCTGATTCCCTTGCTCGTAATCCAAATCATATTGAAATTAGTGCGAATCAATATGCGAATTTTGGATCTAAAGGAGCCTCTGTTGAACGTCTTGATATTGTGATCTTAAGTGCTTTAGAGATTGACACTCAATTTAACGTAAATGTTTTAACGGGTTCTGATGGGATTATCCGCGGAGCTTCGGGCGGACATTGCGATACAGCAGCTTGTGCAAAAGTGGCAATTATTGTAGCCCCGCTCGTACGTGGTCGTATTCCAACTGTTGTAGAAAATGTGATTACTTGCGTTACGCCGGGAGAAAATATTGATATTTTGGTTACCGATCACGGTGTTGCAGTAAACCCTAAACGACCAGATTTAACCGAAAAATTGACCGCACTTGGTATTCAGCTCTTTACGATTGAGCAATTATGTGAAAGAGCTTATCAGCTAACAGGCAAACCAAAAGCCCTTGAGTTTACCGAAAAGCCCGTTGCGGTTGTTCGCTATCGAGATGGTTCGGTGATAGATATTGTTTATCAAATTAAATCGGAGATGGTGGCTGAATAATGTCTGGGTTTAGTCGGTTTTACGCTTACTTAACAAACGCACTCAGCCAACAAGGAGATTCTGTTTCATTGATGGCTTTGCTTGATGGAAAAGAGCAACGTGCGAGATTACAGCGTGAATTGTGCCAGCAGTATCGCCAAACATTACTCAGTGTAACGGTGATAGCACCTGGTGCGGTAAAGCGTAATCTATTATTAAGTTATGTATTTAAACAGGCATTGCGTAGATTAAATAGCTTGTTTAAACAACTTAATGTAAAGCCGACTAAATCTATTATTCGTAGCATAGAAAGTGGGGATGAAGCCTTTTTTGTTTTACCTATTGATGCTCAACGTTTAAAGCAAGAAACGATCATTTTAGAAGAAACTTCACCCATTGGGCGATTATGGGACTTTGACATTTTTAATTCCAATGGCGATCTGATCGCTCGTAATGATTTAGGTTATCCACCGCGTGATTGCTTGATTTGCGGAGAGAATGCTAAATCTTGTGCAAGAAGCAGACAACATTCCTTATCTGAATTGCAACACGCTATGTTCCAACGTGTGGCACAGCATCAATTAGGTCTTTTTACTGCCAAAAAAGTAAGACGAGCCTTATGGAAAGAAGCAAATTTGACACCAAAACCAGGGCTTGTTGATAGGGATAATAATGGATCCCATCAGGATATGGATTTACATACTTTTATTAAAAGTATCAACTCATTAACATCGTATTGGCAGCGGTTTGTTTGGCTAGGCTGTCGCACTGCTTCGTTTCCCCCTCAGCAGGTTCTTCCCCACTTAAGAAAATTAGGCTTAGAGGCAGAACAAGCTATGTTTAAAGCAACACAAGGCGTGAATACGCATAAAGGTGGTATTTTTGCATTTGGCTTAACTTGTGCGGCGATTGGGCGGTGTTGGACATTAGAGCAAGCTATGAATAGTACTCAAATTTGCACAACAGTGGCCGACTTTTGTTGTGGAATTAGTCAAGAACTCAATGAAAGTGATGAGCTTACCGCTGGAGTAAGAATTTTTCAACGTTATGGTATAAAAGGTGCAAGGGGAGAAGCGGAATTAGGTTTTCCTCTTGTTCGTGATTGCTCTCTTCCTTATCTTCAACAGCAGTTAAATCAACACATTCCTTTAAATCAAGCGTTATTGAAAACATTATTAATGTTATTTGCCAATAATCAGGATAGTAATGTTATTCATCGTGGTGGAATAGAAGGGCTTGCTTGGTTTCAAGACCGAGCTAAACAAACGCTTTCATATTTATCTCTGTACCCTGAACGATTAGTGCGTGAATTAACGTCTTTCAATCAAGAATGTGTTGAAAAAAATATTAGTGCAGGTGGCTGTGCTGATTTACTTGCTCTGACCTATTTCTTTTTTATTTTTTTTAATTAATGAGGAAATTATGACAAAACTTCATAAAACATTAATATTGGCTGCCATTCCTATTCTGGTTTGGATTTTACCAGCCCCTGACGGATTGTCTTTAATTGCGTGGCGATTATTTGGTATTTATCTCGCAACGATTGTTGGGCTTGTGCTAAAGCCTTATGGCGAACCTGTTATTTTGTTAGCGGCGGTAGCTCTTTCATCAATCGTGATTGGAAATACAGAAGGTGCAAGTAAACTCGTTAAGGTTTCTCAAGCATTGAGTGGTTATCAATCAGGTACGACTTGGTTGATTTTTACCGCCTTTACATTAAGTTCAGCTTTTGTTATCACGGGGTTAGGAAAACGCATTGCTTATCATCTTATTGGCTGGTTAGGAAACACCACATTGCGTTTAGGCTACGTTACTATGTTTCTGGATTTATTACTTTCACCGGCAACACCATCAAATACGGCTCGAGCTGGAGGAATTATTTTCCCGATTATTAATAGTGTGGCTGTTGCTCTAGGATCCACACCTAATGAAAGTCCAAAACGAGCGGGGCGTTTCCTCTTAATGAATGTATATATGGTTGTAAAATCAACAAGTTATATCTTCTTAACAGCAATGGCTCCAAATGCGTTAGCCCTTTCTTTGATGGCACCGATTTTAGGTTTTAAAATGGATTGGCTGCAATGGTTCTTAGCCGCTTCTATTCCTGGATTGCTATGTTTATTTTTAATTCCTTTAGTTTGTTATTTCACCGCCCCACCAGAATTAAAGCAAGTGGACAATAAAGCGATTGCTGAAAAAGGATTAGTAGAACTAGGACCAATGAGCTTCAGAGAAAAGGCATTAGCAATTTTATTTGTGTTAGCGTTACTCTGTTGGATTTTTGCCGATACCCTTGGAGTGAATGCAACTACCGTCGCGTTAAGTGTTATGGTGCTATGTGTTGTATTAAGCATTGTTTCTTGGGACGACATTCTTAAAAATAAAGCAGGTTGGAATACCTTAATTTGGTATGGTGGCATTATTGGTATGTCAACGATTCTTGATAAAGCAGGCTTTTTCAAATGGTTAGCGAATGTTTTCGAACAATATCTTAATTTTGGTGATAATAGTACATTAGCTCTTGTTGTTATTTTATTTACTAGTGTGGCAGTTCGTTATCTTTTCGCTTCTGGTGGCGCTTATGTTGCAGCCATGGTTCCCGTATTTGCAACCGTTGGTAAAGTAGCGGGGGCTCCTGTTGAGCTATTAACCATTGGTTTACTCTTTGCGAATGCTTATGGTGGCAGCGTTACTCACTATGGTGGAGGACCGGGGCCAATTACCTTTGGTGCAGGTTATAATGATATTAAATCTTGGTGGATCGCTGGTGCTATTGTCGCCTTCGGAAGCCTAATCATTCATTGTACTATTGGGGTCGCTTGGTGGAATTTCTTGTTAAATCTAGGTTGGCTATAATTGCGTCGTAACGCATTAAAGATTATCTCATCGAAAGGTTTGGCATTAATAATAGCCAAACCTTTTTAGTTATTTCACTTACCATTGCAATATTGCATTTCTCATACAATAAAAAGTGTTATGTCAGGTGGGTAGCCGAGAAAGATAAAATTCCGCTAGGGCAAGATCTTCAGGGCGGGTGATTTTGAGATTATCACTTCTGCCTGCCACAAGATGAGGGTGGAAGCCCATTAACTCCATAGCAGAGGCTTCATCTGTGATGGTGAAATTGTTGGCTAGGGCTTGTTGTAAGGCGTGTTTTAGTGTTTGAGCGGGGAAAAATTGGGGCGTTTGAGCAAGCCAAAGTTGTGAGCGATCTTCTGTTTGTTGAATTTGTAAGCTTGAATTTGTGCGTTTTATGGTGTCCACGGCTGGAATGGCTAAAATTGCTCCGTTGATGTCGTTGATTTGTAATAATTTATCGAGATCTTGATGAGTCAGACAAGGACGTGCGGCATCGTGTACCATAACCCAAGTGTTCGCGTTGTTTTTAATTTGTTGTAAGCCGTTTAGCACAGATTCCGCTCGTGTTTTTCCCCCTTCAACAAGCTGAATTTTTGAATGATTGAGTAAGTTGATTTCTGCTAAATAAGGATCGCTGGAGGTTACCGCCACAATAATTTGGCTAATGGCAGGGTAGTGAATTAGCACTTCAAGGGTATGCTCAAGAATGGTTTTTCCCTGAATTTTTAAATATTGTTTCGGTTTATCCGCTTGCATACGGCTACCAATACCCGCTGCTGGGACAACGGCAATAATTTCACGGGGCGAATGTTTCATTATTGATGCTCTTTACTTATGTTCTTTCACTATGCGATAAAAAGTTTCGTTATTTTTTACCATTTCGTGTTGTAATCTGGCGCGCTCTTCAATGGCGTCCACCCCTTCTTTGAGATCTTTAATTTCTGCCGCAATCACTTGATTACGCTGGGAAAGTTTTTCATTTTCTTGTTGGCGAAGGGTGATTTCTTTTTCGGTGTTTTTGTAATCTAAATAACCGTTTTTGCCGAACCAAAAATTGTATTGAAAAAGTAAGGCAAAACCCGCCAAAATAAAAATTAATAAACGCATAAATTTTCTCGTCAATTGAACGTAGCGATAGTTTACCTTGAAATGAGTAACATTTGTAGTATAGTCGTTTGATTTCAAAATAATACTGTGTTACTTCGCCTTGCCGTACTAGTTGTACTGTCTGCGGCTTGTTGCCTTGTCTTATTTTGAACTTAAACGACTATAAATGGATATTTTTAAGTGCGGTGTAATTTTGGCAAATTTTTATGAAAAAAGCCTCGTCAGACGAGGCTTTAGATTATGTTTATCGGTATGTTTTATTCAACAACCAGTTTTTTTCCGTCATAACTCATTGTTTGAACTGCGGTGAGCGCTTTTCCTCCTTGACCTTCACCACCGATTAATAGCACTTTGTTATCATAGCTGACACTTACCCCATAACCAATCGGCTCTGGTAAGTTACCAATGATTTTCCAAGTGCCTTTCTTGGCATTGAGTGCGTAAATATCACTATGCCAAGTTTTTTTCAACCCACCAGTGCGATGTGCATCGGTGATACCATTTTGATAATTTGCTCGTGCGCCCGGGAAGTTTGCCCCACCGGTTACGATATAGTTACCGTAGGTGTAGCCCCCCATTGCGCCTGCAATACCTTCTTGTTGTTTTTGCCCTTTCGGTGTTGGTAAATCACCTAATTTTTTCCAAGTAACTCCATTTTTACCGATTGTACCAAGTTCCGTGGTTTGGGTTCGCAATCCTGCTTTTACTTCTCCGTTTACAACAAGAAGTTTGTTATCCTTAATTGCCACAGCTGCCCCTGCTCGTCCTGAGTATGGGAAAATGCCTTCGTTACGCCAAGTATTGGTGGCTGGCTCATAGCTGACAATTTCTGGTGAGAAGAAGAAATCCTGTACGCGTAAATTGAAATAAGGATCAAAAATGGCTTTTTCTTTGTCTTTATCGCCACCAGCGGCTGCGATGTCTTGGAAAAGTCCGTTCCAAATTTCTTGGTTAATTCCGCCTACAAAATAAATTTTACCGTTCGTTTCTGCCACACTTGCGCCCACAGCTGAACGTGGTGAGCGAGTTTGCAATTTTGTCCAAGAGTTTGTTTCTGGATCATAGCGATAAGCATCATTAATCACTTGATTTTTCGCCACATCAGTATCTTGGAAACCGCCAAACACATAGAGCTTACCATCTACGCCAGCAGAAACAGGCTGATTACGTTTTCCACCTGGGAAAGCTGGCAGTTCTTGCCATTTAGCGTCTTTCTCTTTTAAATTAAGAGAATAAAATTTATCTCCACCCGTTCCTAAACCTACATAAACGGTATCGCCAATTAATGCCCCTGTTCCGCTTTTAATCCCTACAGGCAGATCAGGATATTGGCTTGCTTGTGCAGCAAATGCTGTCATTGCAATGGCAGCAAATAATGCACTGTGTAATGCTGTTTTTTTCATATTGACCTCTTGTCGTTAAGGTTATTGCTTAATAGATTGAGCAAGCAAACCGCTTATTTAGCTAACTCAGAGATTTCTTCTACAGCTTGTTTTCCAACTTCACCATTCTTTTTCAAGTATTCATCGTAGTATGGTTGTAATGCCGCTTTGAACGGTGCAAGATCAGGTTTTGTTACGGTTACGCCTTTTTCTTGGAAGAAAGCGATTAATTCATTTTCACCGTCCACAAATAATTTTGTGTGATAATCTGCGGCTTTAAGTGCGGCTTCTTTCACCACAGCTTTCAAATCATCTGGTAACTCATCAAGGGTTTCATTACTGATAACGTAAAGTTGGTCATTTAAAATGTGGTTGGTTAATGCTAAGTATTTTTGTACTTCATAGAATTTTTGCGCTTGAATGGTTGGTAATGGGTTTTCTTGGCCATCTACCGCATTGGTTTGTAACGCAAGATACACTTCAGAAAACGCCATTGGTGTTGGGGTTGCGCCTACATATTTCGCGAAAGCAAGGTTAGTCGCCGCATTTGGCACACGAAGTTTCAAGCCTTTCATATCCGCAATGCTGTTAATTGGACGGTTTGACGTGGTTTGACGAGTCCCGTTATAACCGATAGAAAGCACGCTCACGCCTAACTCTTTATTGATTTTAGCGAATAAGTTTTTACCAAAGTTTGTTTCTAACACGGCTTTTTTTGCCACATCAAAATTTTTCAACATATAAGGCAGTGCAAACACTTCCGCTTCAGGATAGAAAATTTGGAAACGGGCAGATTCTGCAAGGGTGAAGTCTAATGCACCATCTTTAAGTTGTTTTAACATTACGCGGTCATCACCAAGTTGAGCGCTTGGGAAAATTGCAACTTCAATTTTACCTTGAGATTTGTCTTTCACTTCTTTTGCGAAGAACTCAACGGCTTTGTATTCATTGGAGCTTGTACCAGCAACCATACCAAATTTTAAGTTATAGTCTGCGGCAAACACCGAGCTAGATAGACCTAAACATAATGTAGCAAGAGCAAGTTTGTTTAATTTCATTGCAATTCTCCTTTCATTGATTTGCAGAGTGAACAGAACATTTCAATCTAAATGGTTAGGGCATATTTCTCTTTGGGGATACGACAACGCCAAATAACGGAGGAAATGTCCTAATGGCTATATAATAAATGAAGTAATATTTCATTACTGAGAGCTATATCACAAAATTGAAAAAAGGTTGAAAAAACTTTTAAACGCATTTTTTCTTGAAATCACTTGGTTTTAAACGCATTAAGCATTTTTTGATATGAAATGATACTCCATTTTTTGCAAAAAGGATTTTTCTAAAAATCAAAGTGCGGTGCTTTTTTGCAGAATTTTTGCTATTAAAAAAGCGGGTGAATTTTCACCCGCACTTTGTTTTTGCTTTTCTCTTATGGCATTAAGAGATTTGGTATAAAGGTAATAATTTGTGGGAAGATGGTGATAAGCACCAAGGTGGTAAACACAGGGATTAAGAATGGTAGCACCCCTTTGGTTACCGTACTCACTGGCATATTTCCCACACGGGCTACCACGAACAATGCCATTCCCATTGGCGGTGTTAAAATGCCCACCATCATATTTAATGTGGTCATCACGCCAAAGAAGACCAGATCAATACCGAAATGCACCGCAATAGGAATTAACATTGGTAGCACTAAGAATTGTAGTGCAAGGGCATCAATAAACATTCCTAAGAATAAGAGTAGCAAGTTGATCATAATGAGCACCATTGTTGGGGTATCTGCCACCGCCATAAAGAGATCGGCAATGCGCATTGCCACTTGCTCACGCGCGATCATATCGCCGAAGAAGGTTACCGTCATCACCATTAAAGCGGTTACCCCAGTAATTGCCATTGCTTCCACACAGCTTTTGAATACCATTTTGAGCGTGAGTTCGCGGTACACAAACATTCCAATAATAATGGAGTAGGCAGCGGCGATCACGGCGGCTTCAGTTGGGGTGAACAAGCCTGAGAAAATGCCGCCAATAATTAAAATTGGGGTGAGGATTGCCCAAATGGCTTTTTTAAATGCTTCACAACGTTGTTGTAATGAGGCTTTAGGGGTTCTTGGATAATGACGTTTTTTCGCAATGGCATAGTTCATCGCCATTAATGCGATCGTGAGTAAAACCCCGGGTACAAAGCCTGCGACAAAGAGTTTTGCGATAGATTCATTGGCGATCACACCATAAATAATCATCGCAATACTTGGTGGCACAAGGGGGCCAATAATACAAGATGCCGCCGTGATCCCACCGCAAATATCATCATCATAACCTGCATCACGCATCGCTTTAATTTCAAGCTGACCTAAGCCACCAGCGTCTGCTAGTGCTGAACCCGACATTCCAGAGAAAATCAAACTTGCGCCGATATTAACGTGTCCCATACCGCCAGAATAATGGCCTAACAAGGCTTTGGCGAAGTTGAAAATTCGCTCAGTTATGCCGCCTGTGTTCATCAAAATCCCCGTTAGGATAAAGAACGGCACGGAAAGCAGTGGGAAGCTGTTTAGGCTATCAACTAATTTTGATGAGGCAGAATTGACCACATTCCAGCGAGTCATTGCGAAATATAAAATGGTAACAATAAACAGTGACCAGCCCACAGGTGTGCCAAGGAACATAATCACAAGCCACACAATTAAGCATACATACACTGCATTGCTGCCAAGTTTGATGTAGTTGCTAATGCGCAAGGCTTTGAACCATTCTGGGTGAGTCATCAAAATTGCAAACAGAAGCAACGCGAAAATAATGTAGAAAGTGGCTGGCAAATAGCTCAATTGATTTTTGTAATTTTCACTTTGCGCTTGCAGAAAGCGAACAAACACTAAAATTGAAATGAATGGCAGAGGCGCATAAAGCCATTTTTCCGAAATCTGTAAGGACACAATTTCAAAACTGGCATCTAAAAAGACTTTGAAACCTAAATAGATAAACAAGAAAATACAAGCAAAGATAATCAGTTGAACAAAAGAGTTGATGGCTTTTCGCATCTTCTCAGGCATTAAATTGGTGAGAAAGTCGATGTAAACGTGTTGTTGCGAACGCGTTGCCATACTAATGCCAAACATAGCGACATAAACAAAGAGTAAGCGAGCCAGCTCTTCACTCCAGATAAACGGAGAATCAAAAACTTGGCGAGCGATGATTTGGGCAAGAAGAATGATAAAAATGACGAGGAATAAAACGCCACCCACCCATTCTTCTAATTTATTGAAATATTTCATAGGAACTCCAAAGATGTTCAACTAAATAGTGCGATATTTATCTATAATGAAATGCGAAACAGATTTGCCTTGTAATGCTTTCATTCTCAAATTTTAATGAAGTAATATTTCAAGAAAATCCTAATTTTTGTTTGAGAGGAGAGAAACCGCATTTTCAGCAAAAAACGTATTTCCCTTTTAAAATACAAGTCTAGTGGAGTTTTTTCAAATTGTTTTATGAAATTTTACTCCAATTTATGATCTAGATCTCACTTTTAAACTATTTTTCTTGTATTTTATTTTCAGAGGTCTATCCTAGCACCCAGCGAAAATTAACTTCCTTTCTTAAAAATATCTTGGAGTTTATATGTCAAAATTGTCACATCAAGATGTGCTAAACCAGATTCGTTACGGGCTTATTGCCTCTTGCCAACCTGTTGATGACGGTCCGATGGATAAGCCTGAAATCGTGGCGGCAATGGCACAAGCCTCAGTGCAAGGAGGCGCGGCTGGATTGCGAATTGAAGGAGTCGAAAACTTAAAAGCCACTCGCCCTGTGGTGGATAAGCCCATTATTGGGATTGTAAAACGTGATTTGCCAGATAGCCCTGTGCGCATTACGCCGTTTTTGCAGGATATTGAAGATTTAGCAGCGGCGGGCGCAGACATTATTGCCGTGGACGGCACGTTGCGCACGCGCCCTGTATCCCTTGAAAGTGCGGTGAAAAAAATCAAAGAATTAGGCTGTTTGGCGATGGCAGACTGCTCAAATTTGGAAGAAGGGCTGTATTGCCAAAAACTTGGCTTTGATATTGTGGGCAGCACAATGTCGGGCTACACCGGCGGCGAAGTGCCTGATGAGCCTGATTATCAGCTAGTGAAAGATCTCAAAGCCGCAGGCTGTTATGTGATGGCGGAAGGGCGTTACAACACGCCAGAACTGGCGAAAAAAGCCATTGAAATTGGCGCAGATGTGGTTACCGTGGGATCGGCGCTCACTCGCTTAGAACATATTGTGAGCTGGTTTGCCAGTTCGGTGAAATCAGCAAAATCATAACTAAAACAAGGACGGCGTATGCGTTGTTTAGCATTAGATATTGGTGGCACAAAAATTGCTGCCGCATTGGTGGAAAATGGCGTGATTTCACAACGCCAGCAAATTAGCACCCCGCAAGATCAGTCTGCACAAGGAATGGAGCAGGCGTTAAAAACGTTAGTTACAGGCTATGCAGGGCAGTTTGATGCGGTGGCCGTGGCGTCCACAGGGATTATTAATCGTGGCGTGCTAACCGCATTAAATCCGAAAAATTTGGGCGGACTTGCCAATTTTCCACTGAAAGCGTGTATTGCGCGTTACACCGATAAGCCCATTGGCTTACTCAATGACGTGCAAGCTGCGGTCTGTGCGGAATATCAAGCACAAGATCAAAGTGCGGTGCAAAATTTCTTATTTATTACCGTATCCACAGGCGTGGGTGGTGGAATTATTTTAAATGGTGAATTAACCACAGGCGAGAACGGCATTGCTGGACATATTGGGCATACCCTTGCTGATCCCAATGGGCCAATGTGTGGTTGTGGACGCAAAGGTTGTGTGGAAGCCATTGCATCAGGACGCGCCATTGAAGCGGTGTCTTCACAATGGGCGGAACCTTGTTCACCCAAAGAAGTGTTTGAACGCTTTAGAAAAAATGACGAAAAAGCCACCGCACTTGTGCAACGTTCTGCGCAAGCCATTGCCAATTTAATTGCCGATATGGTGATTAGCTTAGATATTCAAAAAGTGGTGTTAGGCGGTAGTGTGGGCTTGGCGCGAGGATATTTACCTTTAGTACAACAATATTTACAGACAATGCCCACGTTTTATCAATGCCCTGTTGAAGCCGCTCAATCTGGCGCTGATGCAGGCTTATTAGGTGCGGCTTATTGGCTAGAACAACAATTAGTAAAACAATAAAAATCAAAGGAGTACAAAATGATTGTAGGCGATTTAACCCGTGATGACTTTGCCAGAGGTTTACCAATGGTGCTGGCAGAAATTTGTCATCAATTAAGAAGAATGGATCTCACCAAATTAACCGTTGGACGCCACGATCTCACCGATCAAATTTATATGAATGTGATGGAGTTTGACACCGCACCAAGCGACAGCAAACAAGCAGAACTTCACCATAAATACATTGATGTTCAACTGCTTATTAGCGGCAATGAAGTGATTGAATATGGCGTAAATGAGCCTAATCTCAGCACTTATAATGAATACAACGAAGTAGATGATTATCAGCTCACGCCAGAGATTCCAAACAAAAGTGCGGTGCGTTTAACGCCGAAAATGTTTGCCGTGTTTTTCCCTTATGAGCCTCATAAACCGGGCTGTGTGGCTGGGGAAGCGCCAGAATTTATCAAAAAATTAGTGGTAAAAGTGCCAGTGGAGTTAGTGAGTTAAACAAACACAGGGGGAAGTTTTATGGTTGCAACAAGCGGGAATATTCTGGATACCATCGGGGCGTTGTATAACAGCCTGACAAAAACGGAGAAGAAAATTGCGACTACGATCTTATCTTCTCCACATTTGTTAAGCCAATTTTCATTGGCGGAAATTTCACAGCAGTTTGATGTGGGGGAGGCGACTTTTATTCGCTTTTGCCGAACTCTCGGGTTTAAAGGGTTTACCGATTTCAAATTGCAGCTTTCCATTGAATTGGCAACCAAAGAAAAACAGCCAAATTCTTTGTTAGAAAGCGACATTACCAAAAATGATGATACGCAAAACATCGCAGAAAAACTGCATAATTCCATCAATAATGTGATTAAAGAAACCATTAATTTGCTTGATGCAAAACAGCTTGAACAAGTGGTGCTGGCAATGCGTCAGGCAAAACGCGTGTTTCTTTTTGGCGTGGGCTCATCAGGCATTACCGCAGAAGATACAAAACACAAATTAATGCGTATTGGATTACAGGTGGACGCTATTAGCAACAACCATTTTATGTATATGCAAGCTGCGTTGATGAATAAAGATGACGTGGTGATTGGCATTAGTCACTCAGGTTATTCTAAAGAAACCACGCAATCTTTAAATATTGCCAAGAAAAATGGGGCAACAACGGTGGCATTAACCCACAATTTACGTTCGCCCATTACACAGGTTGCCGATTATGTTCTCATCAATGGACATAGACAGGGGCAACTACAAGGAGATTCTATCGGAACAAAAATTGCACAGCTCTTTGTGTTAGATTTAATTTATGCCTTGATCGTGCAAGCCGAAGAAGAAAATGCAACAGAAATGAAGCAAAAAACCGTGAATGTGATTTTAGAACAGCGGATCAAATAAATTAGTTTAGGAGAAACCAATGAAAAACTTAAAAGGCATTTTTAGCGCCTTGCTTGTATCTTACAACGAAGACGGCTCAATCAATGAAAAAGGATTGCGTGAAATTATTCGCTACAACATTGATAAAATGAAAGTGGACGGCTTGTATGTGGGCGGCAGCACAGGGGAAAACTTTATGATTTCCACTGCGGAGAAAAAAGAAATTTTCCGTATCGCCAAAGACGAAGCAAAAGACCAAGTAGCATTGATTGCGCAAGTGGGTAGCGTAAATTTACACGAAGCCGTGGAATTAGGGAAATACGCCACGGAACTTGGTTACGACAGCCTTTCAGCGGTAACCCCGTTCTACTACAAATTTAGCTTTGCAGAAATCAAACATTATTACGACACCATTATTGCCGAAACAGGCAATAATATGATCGTCTATTCCATTCCATTCTTAACCGGTGTGAATATTGGCGTGGAACAATTCGGTGAGCTTTACAAAAACCCGAAAGTGTTAGGCGTAAAATTCACCGCAGGCGATTTCTATTTGTTAGAACGCTTGAAAAAAGCTTACCCAGATCATCTTGTGTGGGCAGGCTTTGATGAAATGATGCTACCAGCCGCTGCCCTTGGCGTGGACGGTGCGATTGGCAGTACGTTCAACGTTAATGGTATCCGTGCAAGACAAATTTTTGAACTTACCCAAGCAGGAAAACTCGCTGAAGCCCGCGAAATTCAGCACGTTACCAATGATCTCATCGAAGGCATTTTGGCAAACGGCTTGTATCTCACCATTAAAGAATTGCTTAAACTTGAAGGCGTGGACGCAGGCTACTGCCGCGAGCCAATGACCGCCAAAGCCACCGCACAACAAATTGCCGTGGCAAAAGAGCTCAAAGCGAAGTTTTTATCATAACAAGAAAAAAGAGCGGAAAATTTCCGCTCTTTCTTAGTCATCAATAATTTTTGGCTAGAGTTTCTAGCCTTTTTTCTTATGTGTTTTCCCCACTCGTACAAAACAAAGTGCGGTGCAAATTTTTGGACATGATAGACAAAAGTATTGGTAAAAAGATGTTTAGAGCCTTATAGTATAAGGCTTTAGGTCACTTTTTTGAAATATGAACCTAAAAAATGCATTTTTTGCTAAGTTCAAGCATTCAAAAAAAGGGCGAGAAAAATGGCGTTCGGTACTGTAATGTGCGCATTATCATAAGAGCTTCTCTCTCTCCAAACGACCAAATTCTATTCAAATTTAATATGAATATACTGTTAAGAAGCCAAACATACCAACAACTTGCTGAGGTTCATCAATATTCTATTAGAACCATTCAAAGGCACATTGATAAAGTCCTAAAATCCACATTAAAACCTGTCATTTACTTATTGATACCATTTTTATCGGCGCTTACATTACTGGTATTTAGCATATAACCCCTTTTTAGAGGAACGTTCTGAAAGGCTATTATCCTTATAAACATCATTATGTTCGAGGTGTCTATGCAAGTTTGAAAGGCTATCAAAATTATCTTTTCATGTGTAAAAAATAGGTAGATTTAGACATTGAAAATTTCATTTTCTCAGGGTAAAAACTACCATTGAATCTGTGAATAAATATACTTTGGTAAGAGCCATTTAGCTATGCCATTTATTTTAGTTACTTGGACTTGATATGCTGGAACAGAACTTTGAATTGTAGGAGCATTTTTAAGATATAAAAAGATTGGCGGAACGGACGGGACTCGAACCCGCGACCCCCTGCGTGACAGGCAGGTATTCTAACCAGCTGAACTACCACTCCGCGTTAGCGAGAGGCATAATAATAGTGAACGAAAAGTTCGTCAAGCAATTTTTATACCCCGCTGTTTAACTGATTAATCAATGAGCGCTAATGTATGCTTTCATTCTCCGTTCGTTTTATCCATAGACAATTTTCTTTGCTTTTTTTATTAATTAATTTTAAATAGTCTAAATGGGCTTGCTCTTCTTCTGCATCGGGTGTAATCACAGTAAAATCTTGTGAAAAAAACACCGCACTTTCAATTTGCACTTCTTCTTCAATCTGTTGTATCGGTTCTTCGGTTTCCGTATCATCAAACAAACTTGTTTGCCCCCCCGTCATTGCTAAATAAACATCGCCTAGAATCTCCGCATCCAGCAATGCACCGTGTAGTGTTCGTTTACTATTATCGATATATAAACGATCACAAAGAGCATCTAAGCTATTGCGCTTGCCGGGATATTGCTGGCGAGCCATTTGTAAGGTATCTGTAACGGTGCAAATATCGCTAGTTTTCACATTGCACTTGTGCTTTTCAAATTCATAATCCATAAACCCCACATCGAAGGGCGCATTATGAATCAACAACTCAGCACCTTGAATAAACTCAATAAACTCTTGAGCCACTTCAGAAAAACTTGGTTTATCCGCTAACATTTCATCAGTAATGCCGTGAACTTTAATTGCCTCAGGATCAACAGGGCGATCAGGTTTAATGTACAAATGCAGCTTTCGCCCCGTATATTTGCGGTTAATCAATTCAACCGCACCGATCTCAATAATACAATGCCCCTCATAATGCGCACCAAATTGGTTCATACCAGTGGTTTCTGTATCTAGCACAATTTGACGTTCAGGGATAAGTGAAGTCGTCATAGTTTTCCTATCTCTTTATTAAATTTTGCGGTATTATCGCCCCATTTGAAAAAAAATTATAGCTAAAATTTATCTGAATTTATGTTGAAACATATTGAAATTTTCACTGATGGCTCCTGTCTAGGCAACCCTGGCGCGGGTGGCATAGGCATTCTATTACGTTATAAACAGCACGAAAAACAAATTTCAAAAGGTTATTTCAAAACAACAAACAACCGAATGGAGCTGAGAGCCGTTATTGAGGCTTTAGCTAGCTTAAAAGAGCCTTGCCAAGTTACTCTACATAGCGATAGTCAATATATGAAAAATGGCATTACTAAGTGGATTTTTAATTGGAAAAAAAATAACTGGAAATCTAGCACAGGCAAGCCAGTGAAAAACCAAGATTTATGGTTATTGCTTGATAATGAAACACAAAGACACCAAATACATTGGCAATGGGTGAAAGGACACAGCGGGCATCGAGAAAACGAAATCTGCGATCAACTCGCAAAACAAGGTGCAGAAAATCCAACGTTGGAAGATGTGGGGTATGAGCGTTCATAGCAGAAAGCGATGAAGTATCTTTCACCGCTTTTTGAATATTCTAAGTAAACTTTTTATTTTAGTTGTCTTCAGTGGGCAACTTCGCAATCACCGCATACCCATCTTCAATTCCTTCTATTAAATAGTCAGAACCTGCACTGATAAACGCAGATTGACCTTGCTTTAAAGAAAGTGCGGTGGAATTTGCGCTGATTTTTAGCTCGCCGTGCATTACCAATAAAATTTCGGCACTTTGTGCGTGTAAGCGGTGTTGCTCAGCTTGTTGATAGCTCACTTGGGTGAGGGCGAAATCTTTTGCCGGTGTTTGATAAGTGAATACTGGCTCGTTTTTTGGTGCAACAGGGATAATTTGTGGCACGACTTCTCGGCAGTCGATCACTTTCAATAGTTCAGCAATATCAACGTGTTTTGGCGTTAAGCCACCGCGGATAACGTTGTCGGAGCAGGCCATTAATTCAATATTTTGTCCGCGTAAATAGGCGTGTGGAATGCCTGCGTCTTGGAAAATACCTTCGCCTTTTTTCACTTCCACAATGTTAAATAAGTAGAAACAGATCAGCCCCACATCAAGTTTTTCAGGAGAAATCTGCATTGCGTCTATTGTGTAAAGCACCCAATAATCAGGATTATCAAGGCTTAGCTGATTTTGTGCATAAGCGCTTTGATTGGCTTGAATAATTGGGTTGAGCCAAGCTGCAAGGGCTTGCTGGTCGGCTTGCATAATGTCGGCATAAAAATCTGCTAAGGATTGTTGTGCAAGTTTTTCTGCGAGCGGGGCGAGAGAAGGGCGAGCTTGCAAGGTTTGCAGAATGGCTTGCTTGGTGTTGAATCCGTGTAATAACCAAAAATCAGACAAGGCAATCATCATTTCAGGTTTGTGATTGTTGTCTTTGTAAGTTCTTTTTGGATCGTTTAAGGCAATGCCTAGGGCATTTTCTCTTGCAAAGCCAGCTTCAGCTTGTGCTTTTGTTGGGTGAAGCTGAATGGAAAGGGGCAGTTTCACATCTAAAATTTTCAGCAAATAAGGCAAGTTATCTCCAAATTGAGTTCGGCTTGCTTCCCCAAGTGCGGTGGGATTTTTCGCTAAAAATGCGTTTAGTGGCTCAGATGTGCCATTTTCTTCAATGATTGATGGGGCAGAGCTGTGATCCCCTAGCCACCATTCGGCATAATATTGATTTTGCTCGGCTGGAATGCCGAGAAACTCAGGTAAAAATTGGTGTCCGCCCCAGACATAATGCTGGAGCTGACCATTTAATGGGTAAAGCATTGTTATTTTCCTTTTTTATTGTTTTTTTCGTTTTTATTTGCCGTGGATTTTTGTTTCGCTTGTTGCTTAGCTTGTTCTGGGGCATTTTGATCTTGCGAAATACGACCACTATCGGTGAGATATTGTAGAATTTTTTCCACATCTTTAGGATTTTCAGCCACTAAAGGCACGGCTTTGCCGTTTTTTAACACTAATTGCAAAAAGCCATTTTCACCAATATTAATGGTATTGATATAAGCATATTGCAAATAAAGATTATTTAAGAAAAAGCCGTCTTTTTTCAAAATAAACACAGGGAAGCGGATAAAGAAATGATAAATCATCAAAATACCGAACATTACCAATAAAAACATTGTGTAAGGTTCGATACCTTGTGGTAGCGCTTGATAAATAGCAACACCAACCAATGCGAGCATAATAATGCCTTCGATTTTCGATTTACGGCGTAAACGCACTTTTAAGATGGTTTCACCAAAGCGTTTTTCCATTAGGAATTGATCGTAGAAAGCATATAAAAAATAAAGAATGATAAAAACTAATAAAGCGGTATTGATCATAGCAACGTCCGTATTCTGATTAGACAAAAAATAAACTCTCCGCGAAAGTTCGGGGAGAGTTTAATTTTAGCATTATTCTGCGTTTAAGTAACGATTAAGCAAGAATACCGGTTGCTGCACCGATGATACCGATGATGAAAATGCCCACGATAATCCATAAGGCATTCACACGGTTGCGTAATAACCACATACAAGCAAAGGTAAATAGCAATGGTAATAAACCCGGCATTAAGCTATCAAGGATAGATTGCACGGTGGTCACTTCAATCGTACCGTCTTGTTTTTCAATGGTGGAAACCACCAGTGGCACATTAATGCTTGTCCATTTTTGCACTAACGCCCCCATTATGAATAGACCGAGAATTGATGCCCCTTCAGTGAGTTTTTGCAATAAGCCCCCACTCATATCTTGCACCACATCAAGCCCTTTCTTATAGCCGTAAACTACGCCGTAATAACGGGTTGCTAAACGTACAAGGTTGAATAAGACGAAGAATAATAATGGGCCAAGGATACTTCCGCTTAATGCTAAGCCTGCACCAAGTGCCGCGAATACAGGACGAGCTGTTCCCCAGAAAATTGGATCACCTACACCTGCTAATGGCCCCATTAGACCCACTTTGATCCCGTTGATTGCCGCATCATCAATTTCTTTTCCATTTGCGCGTTCTTCTTCCATTGCGATGGTTACACCAAGCACAGGTGCAGCCACGAACGGTTGAGTATTAAAGAACTCTAAATGGCGTTTGATTGCATCTTTGCGTTCTTGAGAATTTGGATCTGGGTATAAACGCTTGATAACAGGTACCATTGAGTAAGCAAAGCCAAGGGCTTGCATACGTTCAAAGTTCCAAGAGCCTTGGAAAAGGTTAGAACGCATTACCACTTTATTTAAATCACTTTGGGTTACTTTTTTCATTTCAGTTGTCATTTTTCTTACCCCATTAATCTAATCTGTTATCAAGATCATTGTTGCCATTTGAAACCACTTGCACCACTTGTTTACTTTGGTTGTATTTCGGGTGAAGTTGGATATAAAGTGCTGCCATAATTGCACCTAGCACACCTAAGGCAACAAGGTTGAAATCAGTAAAGGCGGCAATCACAAAGCCTGCGTAGAAAAATGGCATTAAGTGGCCTGCACGCATCATATTGATCACCATTGCATAACCCACAACGGCGATAATTCCACCAGCAATTTTTAAGCCTGTTGTCACAACTGGCGGAATTGCATTTAACATTGCTTGCACTGCGTCTGTACCTGCGGTTAGAGCCACGATTAACGCTGGGATCGCAATACGCATCGCTTGTAAAATCAAGGCACTGCAGTGAATCCAGTCTAAGCGGTTCAAGTTACCATCTTCAATCGCACGGTCTGCGGCGTGTTGGAAACCCACAGTAATTGCACGCACAACATAGGTTAAAACCTGACCTGCTGCGGCAAGTGGAATGGCAAGAGCGATCGCGGTAGTGATTTCTTGACCACCCACAATTACAAGAATGGTTGAAACCACAGAAGCTAATGCCGCATCAGGTGCAAGTGCCGCACCAATGTTCATCCAGCCAAGGGCAAGTAATTCTAATGAACCACCCACAATAATCCCCGTTTTAATATCGCCTAACACTAAGCCCACAAGGGTACAAGCGATAAGCGGACGGTGAGTTTGAAATTCATCAAGAATCGATCCCATACCTGAAATACAGGCAACGATAAATACGAGAATAATTTGTAGCGTTGAAATTTCCATAATATTCATCCTTTACACAAGATTGTTTTTCTTCAATAAATCCATCATATATTGACGGCTATCGTTTGATACTTTACGCACATCAAGCTCCACGCCCATTGCATCAATGGCTTTGAATGCGTCAATGTCTTTATCATCAACAGATACCGCACTGGTAATCATTTTCTTACCGTCTTTATAAGCCATACCACCAATGTTGATGGATTTCATATCAACGCCAGCTTCTAGCAGTCTTAACACGTCTGTTGGATTGGTGAATAACAACATCATACGCTCGCCTGCATATTCAGGGTTGTTATAAACGCGGATCATTTTATCTACGCCCACAACGTGTGCGGTTACTCCCGGTGGCGCAACGCTTTTCAGCATTGTTGAACGCACACTATCTTTCGCCACATCGTCATTTACTACCACAATGCGAGAAACTTTGCTTTCTTTTGTCCAGCGTGTTGCTACCTGACCGTGAATTAAGCGGTCATCAATACGCGCAAGCCCAACAACAAGATGACCTTCTTTATTTGGTGTAACCACTTCAGGTTGGCTTGGTGCAGGGGCTGCTTGAGTAACGGCTTGTGGTGCTTGCTCAGGCTCTTCTTCCACATATCTCAACGCACGAACCCCCGTACGACCTGTTTCTAACGCGATTGCCACGAGTTCTTGCAAACTTGGGCCATCATCGCGAGCCATAAAGGTTTCCACCAACATTGGCACATTCACGCCCGTAACAATGTCCATATTGTCTTTGCCTTCCGATACACGGTTTGCCGCATTAAATGGACTGCCGCCCCAAGTATCAACAAGGAATAAGACTTCATCACAATGTGATAGGGTTGTGCTGAGTTTTTCCTGATATTTCGCCATAATCGTTTCAGCGTTTTCGCCGGGAACAAAATCGATCGTGGCAACGTTTTCTTGTTCACCAATCAACATTTCGGTCGTTTTGAGCAGTTGTTCTGCCGCTACACCGTGTGTTGCGATGATGATCGCAATAGCCATAAGGACTCCTTATACAAGTGGTTATGGTTTAAGTACTATAAAATCAGGCGCGCATTCTAAACGAAAATACTCCAAAATAATGTGATGAAGATCACGGATTTTGCACTGCACTAAATAAAAATTGTGATTCATATCATATTTTTTATTATTTGATTAAAAAACATTCTTTTTTTGATGTGCTATATTGATTATTTTTGAAGTGAAATTTTATAAATTTTTATCTTATTGAATTTTCTCAACAAAAAATGCTTAAAAAGTAGCAGAGTATTTTTAACTTGTAAGGTGAACGTTTATTTTTGCGATCTTGATCGTAAAAATAAAGTGCGGTGGTTTTTTTGTGAGTTTTTTCCGCTAGGCTAAAGAAAGATAATCGCTATACATCAATGAATGAAAGAATAATGAAACTGTTTAATTGGCAAGCCACGAATTTTTTGCAACAAAAACAACAAGGTATGATCGTAGCAGAGAATATTGAAATAGCGCGGCAAGCGTTGTTTCAACGACAGTTGCAAAATATCAAGCTGCAACGCAACTGGCAATTTCCGCGTAAACCGAAAGCGAATGAATTGTATGAACTGATTAACCAGCTGGCGTTACTGCTGAAATCCGCCGTGCCAATTAAGCAAAGTTTGCAATTATTGCTGCAGAATTGCACAGTGATTTCTTTAAATCTCTGGCTTGGGCGATTGATAGAAGATCTTGAAAGTGGTCTAAGTTTTTCACAAGGAATTGAAAAACAGGGGAAATATTTTTCACAACAGGAACAGCAGCTAATTCAAGTGGGCGAAATGACAGGCAAGCTCGCGCAAGTGTGTGAGCAAATCGCACAATATCGTCAGCAATCCTTAATTCTGCAACGAAAACTCCAAAAAATCCTGCTTTATCCTATGTTGGTGCTGGGCATTTCCGTGCTTTTGACCTTGTTGTTGCTGATTTTTATCGTGCCACAATTTGCTGAAATGTATGGCAATAACAATGCTAGCTTACCTGCATTTACCACATTTTTATTACATCTTTCCGAAGGATTGCAAAAACATTTTTGGCAGCTTGCTTTGTTATTTATGCTGGCTTTGCTTTTTATTCGCTTTCGTCTAAAGCGTTCGGCAAAGCTAATAAAGTGGAAAAATCAATGTATCAATAAAATGCCAATTTTGGGCAGGATTACTCAGTTAGCCCGCCTGATTCGCTTTAGCCAAGCCCTTGCGCTAATGTTGCGTTCAGGCGTGCCGTTAAATATGGCATTGCAATCTTTTTTACCGAAACAGCAAAGCTGGCAGGTAAAGCAAGTTTATACGGGCGATCCCGTGCTAAATCAAGCGGTGGAAACAGCGTTATATTGGCTCAATCAAGGTTATAAATTTTCCGATAGCGTAGCCAGTGATTTCTTTCCAATGACGGCACAACAAATGCTAAAAATTGGTGAAGAAAGTGGGCAGGTAGCACAAATGCTACAATATATTGCTGATAAATATCAACAAGATCTCAATCATCAAGTGGATTTGCTTTCTCAATTACTCGAACCCATGTTAATGCTCATTATAGGCGGCTTAATCGGCGCAGTGTTGCTAGGAATGTATTTACCCATTTTCAATATGGGATCGATGATCCAATGATAACGCTTGCAACATTTTTATTGGGTAGCTTCGTGGGGCTACTTATCTTTTTGTATATTGCCACTTTTGCCCAACGGCTAACGCAGACTGTATGGCAAGATTATTGTGAACTTTTCCAGCCACAACAAAGAGAAAAGCCAATGCCACATTCCTCTTGGCAGAATAAAAAGTGCGGTGGTTTTTTGTGTTATATTTTTGCCTTTGCAGGATTGTTTGCTTTATGTAGCAAGCTTAATGCGGATCCTTATATCACATTATGGTGGGCGATTTGGTTGAGCTTGGTGATTTTAATCAGCATTATTGATTGGCTTTATCGATTGATTCCACCGTTATTATGTGTTTGGCTTTTCTTATGGATATTGCTTGGCGTGCATTGGCACATTATTCCGCTTTCGTTGGAGCAGGCTTTAGCAAGTGCGGTAGGAATTTTGTTAATTTTTTATAGTATTTGCTACATAAGCCAAATGGTTTATCACAAAACAATGTTAGGCGAAGGGGATTGCTGGCTAGCGTTTGCACTTGGTGCAGGCATTTTCTGGCAAAAACTACCGCACTTTGTTTTTCTTGCTTGCTGTTATGCCATTGTTTTTTGTGGCATACAAAAATTGTGCAGGCGTGATGGACAACAAATTGCACAACAAATTCCCTTTGCGCCGTTTTTAAGCCTTTCTGCCCTGAGCCTATTATTGCTTCGCTAAAAAAGACAGCGTATGATTTCTAGCAAAATAAATAAAGGTAGGAAAAAATGAGTTATATTGTTGGCGTAACGGGCGGCATTGGCAGTGGCAAAAGCACCATTGTGGATTTATTTGCCGAGTTAGGGGCGGAAATTATTGATGCGGATATTGTGGCAAGAGAAGTGGTGGAGAAAGGAACACCGTTGCTGGCGGAAATTGCAGCACATTTTGGCGAGACTATTTTGCTTGATTCAGGCGAGTTAAATCGTCAAGCCTTGCGTCAAATTGTGTTTGAGCGTCCGCAAGAAAAGGTGTGGTTAAATAATTTACTTCACCCTGCCATTCGGCGTGAAATGCTACATCAGCTTGCGCAAAGCCAAGCGCCTTATGTATTGTGGGTTGTACCGTTGCTGATCGAAAATGATCTGACAGAATTTTGTGATCGCGTGTTAGTAGTTGATGTGCTGCCAGAAACTCAGCTATTGCGCGCTGCGAAGCGGGATCAAAATAACATTGCCTTGATTAAAAATATTATGGCATCGCAAGTCAGTCGAGAAAAACGTTTATCAGTCGCCGATGATGTGGTGGATAACGAACCAGAATTAAGCCAAAATCTGCCTTATTTGCAGCAAAAAGTGTTAGAATTGCATCACCAATATTTACAATTTGCAAAGGAAAAAGAGAAAAATAATGGGTGAAGAAATTTTTACCGTACCTTGTCCCCACTGTCAAAAATCCGTGCCTTGGACACCGCAGAGCCAGTATCGTCCTTTTTGTAGCAAGCGTTGCCAGCTGATTGATTTAGGCGAATGGGCAAATGAAGAAAAAGCCATTCCCTGTGAAACCGCAGATTTTGCCACGAATGAGCATTTTGGCGAAGATTGGCGTGGCTAGTTAAAAGAAAGTTATTTAAGAAAGCAAGCAAAGGAAAAAATGAATATTCAACATCAACACAATCCACAAGATGGCGAGTTTTTTGTCCTTGATGAACAAGGGCAAAAAGTGGCAAAACTCACTTATTATTTTATTGATGCGCATAGCATTAATGCCAATCACACTTATGTCTCAGAGAGTTTACGCGGGCAAGGTGTGGCGGATAAACTTTATCAAGCCTTAGTGCAATTTGTGCGAGAACATCAATTAAATTTAGTGCCAAGTTGTAGCTATATTGCTAAAAAATGGCAGCGTGAAGCGCATTAATCCATTTAAATAATTGATTGAAAACCACAAATTTTGTTTAGCAACGGTGGGCGATTAAAATGCCGTTGCGGTAATTGTCTGTCTGTTGCCTATCTATTTTCTTGTCCATTTTCTTAGATATTCCCCCGATTTTTGCAAAAGGATTGAGAAATTAAAATTATCTTGCTAAAATCCACCGCACTTTTTTACGAAAGTATGTTCGGATGAAGGTAGCTGGAGAGTAGGGAATTAACCCTGCACCGACGAGGTAAAATCTTTCAGGTGCTATTAAATTAGCGGGGACTGTTACTGGACGAACCCTTGGAGAGATCCATTGCATTTGCAAAATGGACGCCGAAGGCGCAAAAGAGCGGTGAAATTTTCATCGTTTTTCAAACGCTCAGGCAAAAGGACAGGGGCAAGAGATTATTTCAGGTGATATAACGCGAGGCTTCGCGTTGTCTTTTTTCTATTCGCCAAACTCTTTTCGCCTCCTTGTAAACCGAGATTTTTTACGAGGAACATTCAATGTCAATCACTGAATTATTATCATCAGTTAATTCATTTATTTGGGGCCCGCCACTGTTAATTTTATTATCTGGCGTAGGGCTTTATTTCACCTTTCGTTTAGGTTTTATTCAAATTTTTCAATTGCCAAGAGCCTTAACTTATTTATTTAGAAAAGAAAAAGGCGCACAAAATGGCAAGGGCGATGTGTCTGCTTTCGCCGCATTAAGCACCGCTTTGGCAGCTACCATTGGAACAGGAAATATTGTTGGGGTGGCAACCGCCGTACAAGCTGGTGGCCCGGGGGCAATTTTCTGGATGTGGTTAGTGGCATTATTTGGTATGGCGACCAAATATGCAGAATGTTTATTGGCGGTGAAATATCGCATTATTGATAAACGCGGATTTATTGCTGGCGGCCCGATGTACTACATTGAACGTGGGTTAGGCATCAAATGGCTAGCAAAAATGTTTGCCATTTGTGGGATTTTGGTGGCATTTTTCGGCATCGGGACATTCCCACAAGTGCAGGCTATCACCCACGCAATGCAGGACAGTTTTCATATTCCTGTGGAAATTATGGCGCCCATTATCACGCTTTTAGTTGCGGCGATTATTTTAGGCGGTATTAAACGCATTTCTTCTGTTGCAGCCATTGTTGTGCCTTTTATGGCCGTGCTTTATGTGGCAACGTCAATCATTATTATTGTGTTGAATTGGCAACAAGTGCCAGCAGCAGTGAGTTTGATTATTGAAAGCGCATTTAATCCGCAATCGGCACTTGGTGGTGCATTAGGTTATACCGTAATGAAAGCCATTCAATCGGGTGTGGCGCGTGGTATTTTCTCTAATGAATCAGGTTTAGGTAGCGCCCCCATTGCAGCGGCTGCGGCGCAAACCAAAGAGCCTGCACGCCAAGGCTTGATTTCAATGACGGGAACGTTTTTAGATACGCTTATCGTTTGTACGATGACAGGCGTTGTGATCGTGCTAACCGGGGCGTGGCAAGCGCCAGAAGCAGGGGCGGCGGTAACTAATCTTGCGTTCTCCAAAGGGCTTGGTACAGCAGCGGGCGGTACGATTGTCACCCTTGGCTTATTATTCTTCGCATTCACCACGATTTTAGGTTGGTGTTATTATGGCGAGCGTTGTTTTGTCTATTTAGCTGGGGTGAAAGGGGTAAAATTCTACCGTTTTATCTTTATTGTGCTAGTGGGCTGTGGCGCGTTTATTCACCTTGAAACCATTTGGATCTTGGCAGATATTGTAAACGGATTGATGGCATTCCCAAATCTTGTCGCCTTAATTGGTCTGCGCAAGGTGGTGTTCGAAGAAACTAGGAACTATTTTCAACGTTTAAGCATTGCACATCGAGATGCTGATGATTAGGAAACGTTAAATAGACATCGGCTATTTTAGGCACAGTAAAAATGATCATTTACTGTGCTTTTTTTATCTAAAATAAAAAAGGAAAGCGGATTGCACTTCAGCCAAATATTATGTAAAGAATGGAAAATTATTGCTTAAAAGGGAGGATTTCAGAAACACTAACCCCTGAATGATAGCAACTTTTTCATAAAATGAAAGTACCTTTTTTCAAATCTTCTACCTAGATCATAAATTTGTATTTTTCTTTTTTATTCTTCAATAAAGCCCTTGAAAAGTTCGCCTAACAGAGCTATGTTGTAGCCATAAGGTTTCACATAAGTAGAAATACTTACAATCAAAAGAGAGGTAAATGCTATGGCTCTAAATATCACAAGTAAACAAATGGACATCACCCCTGCAATCCGCGCTCACATTGAAGAAAGACTTGCTAAATTAGGAAAATGGCAAACTCAACTGATTAATCCTCATTTCATTTTAAATAAAGTACCAAAAGGCTTTGCGGTGGAAGCCTCCATCGGCACGCCATTTGGTGATTTGTTCGCAAGTAGCGAATCGGAGGATATGTACAAAGCAATTAATGAAGTAGAAGAAAAACTCGAACGCCAACTCAATAAATTGCAACATAAAAGTGAATCTCGCCGTGCAGAGGAACGCTTAAAAGATTCATTTAACTAAAAATTTTTCCATTTTAGCCCGCACTTTTGCGGGCTTTTTCTTTGTCTAAGACTGTCTTTATTGTACAATACCGCCCTTATTTCGTTGGCTGAATCAAATTCAGCTGTAACCGTGGTTCGCAACCCTCCCACGCAAAAAAACTAGGACATCTTATGACAACATTCAAAAATCACAATCATAAAGCGGTTGTTATCTTTTCTGGTGGGCAAGATTCCACCACCTGTTTAATTCAAGCGATTGCCGATTATGGTGTAGAAAATGTGGAAACCGTAACTTTCCATTACGGTCAGCGCCACGCCATTGAATTAGAAAAAGCCAAATGGATTGCGCAAGATCTTGGGGTAAAACAAACTTTCATTGATACTTCTGTGATTAAAGCGATCACCTCAAATGCTCTAATGAACGAAAATGCAGAAATCAAGCAAGAAAAAGACGAGCTGCCAAACACCTTTGTGGACGGGCGTAACGCCTTATTTTTGCTTTACACCGCCATTTATGCCAAAGGGCAAGGTATTTCTGACATTATCACTGGCGTGTGCGAAACGGATTTCAGTGGTTACCCTGATTGCCGTGATGTGTTCATCAAATCAATGAACGTTACCCTGAATTTAGCGATGGATTACAATTTTAATCTTCGCACGCCGTTGATGTATCTCACCAAAGCGCAAACCTGGGCGTTAGCAGATAATCTAGGTGCGCTGGATTATGTTCGCAATCATACGCACACTTGTTATCAGGGCGTGGACGGCGGTTGTGGCGAATGTCCAAGCTGCGTATTACGCAATAAAGGTTTAGACGAATATTTAAAACAAAAAAGTGCGGTGCAAAATGTTTAAAGTTTCTAAAGAATTCAGTTTTGATATGGCGCATTTGTTGGACGGACATGATGGCAAATGCCAAAACCTGCACGGCCACACTTATAAATTACAAGTGGAAGTGCAAGGGGAACTACACGCCAGCGGAGCGAAAAAAGGAATGGTGATGGATTTTTCGGATCTCAAACAGATCGTAAAAGAACAGATTCTTACGCCAATGGATCACGCCTTTATTTATGATGAAACCAGCGGGCGCGAAAGTAAAATTGCACGACTGTTGCAAGATCTCAATTCCAAAACCTTTGCCATGCCTACTCGCACCACCGCAGAAGAAATGGCACGCTTTATTTTTCAACGCTTAAGTGAACATTTGCAGATTAGCGCTATTCGTTTATGGGAAACGCCCACTTCATTTTGTGAATATCGGGAAAATTAATGGCGGGAAGATTAATGGCAGAACTGATTTCTAATCCAAGTTATCCCATTGTAGAAATTTTCCAAAGCCTGCAAGGGGAAGGGGCGAACACAGGAATGCCGAGCATTTTTATCCGCTTCGGCAAATGCAACTTAGCCTGTCCTTGGTGCGATACGCCCTACAATGATTTTGAGCCGTGGTCGTTACAGCAAATCTTAGCTAAAGTGCGGTCGTTTTCGGCGAAAAATATTATCATCACAGGGGGCGAACCCACCATTCAGCCACAGCTGAGCTTATTGCTTGATCAACTTAAGGCAGAGGGCTATTTTCTTGCCATTGAAACCAATGGATTAAAGCCTGTCCCTGCACAAATTGATTACATTGCCACCAGTCCAAAACGAGAGTATGCGCAGAAATATCGCCAACGCTGCATTGTGCAAGCTAACGAAGTTCGCATTGTGGCGGATGCCGATGTGCAAGAATTTTGTGCATTAATTGAAAGCCAAATTCAAGCGCAGCATTACTACCTTTCCCCTTGCGAAAGCAACGGTGAAATGAATTTGCTCCACACCATTACGCAATTAGGCTTGCTAAATCAACGTCCGAATAAACCGAAATGGCAGTTGAGCATTCAAACGCACAAGCTGATTGGAATTGAATAAAATTTGATAAAAAATAACCGCACTTTATAAAGTGCGGTTTTTTTTGAAAAGTTTTAATTATTGTTGATTGTAATATTTATAGGCTTCATCAATGGAAGGGAAGTCTAGTAATTTCCCCTTTTCTAATACTTTTGCATTATCACAATATTCACGAATTGCAGAAGGGCTGTGAGAAACGAGAATAATAGAGCGATCTTTACGTTTTTCAAAAAGCTCATAACGACATTTATCACTAAAGCGTGAATCCCCCACGGCAATCACTTCATCAATCAGATAGCAGTCAAATTCTACAGATAAGGATAATGCAAAGGCTAAACGCGCTTTCATTCCCGAAGAATAGCTTTTCACTGGCTCATAAAGATAATTGCCTAATTCTGAAAAATCTTCGGTAAAGGCTTTTACATAGTCAATATCAGCATTATAAATACGACAAATAAAGCGCAAATTGTCCATTCCCGTTAAACTACCTTGGAATGCGCCACTAAAGGCGAGAGGCCAGGAGATGCTCATTTCACGGCGAATTGTACCTGATGTTGGCGCTTCGACACCACTCATTAAACGAATTAGGGTTGATTTTCCCGCACCATTGCGCCCTAAGATGCCAACTTTTTCCCCTTTCTCAAGTTTAAAGTTAATATCATTTAAAACAGTTACTGGACCTGTTCTTGTATGATATTTCTTATAAACATTTTCTACACTGATCATCTTGCGTTAATCCTATTACTAAAACTGCGTACCATTAATAATCCAATTAAAAGCATCACTAGATCACAGGTAAGAAGGTAGCCAGGGGATTCCATTGTGACGATACTTGGACCAAAATAACCGTGTCTAAACATTTCTGTACCGTGAATCATTGGAAACCATAGCAACATAGATTGCACATTACTAGGCAAGCTACTTACTAAAAAGAATGCCCCTGAAATAGGAAACATCAAAAATGTTAGTGTTCCCCAGATCTTGCCAAAAAATTCTAAATAATAAGATAGCGAGCAAATAATTAAACCTAGACCAATGGCAAACAGCGCCATTAAGAACCAAGCAAAAAGCATATATAGCACATCGCTTGGCATTTCAACCCAACCGATTATTACAAGAAAGGCAAGCATCAAAATCTGAGCAACGGTCGCACCCATAATTTCCAACGTCATTCTGGAAAAAAGCGTATCTAAAGGGCGAACATTACGGTGATATAACAACGCCATATTGGCATCAATTGCACCAATTGCTCTATTTGAGGCATTACGCCACATCATCAATAAGGGATAGCCTGTGATCGCAAAAGCAACAATATTTAGCGTAGAAAACCTATCCGCCCTAAAAAAGTGCCACATTAATACAATCACAAGGGTCATCATAAAGGGTTCGACAAATAACCATAAGAACCCTAAATTTTTACGCCCATAACGAGTAATTATTTCGCGTAGCAATAATGCTTTCAGCACTCGCCACTGAATTTGGAATGATTCTCGTAATGAAGTTTGTTCGCCATACTGCATTAGTTTTTATGCTCTCTCACACCGGCTAATAATAGTGTTAATACACCATAAAGCACCAAGCCAAGAATTAACGTTGCCAAAATATTGTATAAACGATGCGGCTCTAAGGCTAAATCTGGACGATTCGGTTTAGCAATAATTTCCAAATATAGCTGCTGTCTGCCCGCTTCTTCTTTTGCACTTTGCAAGGCGGACATCGCTGCAGTTAATTGCTGTTTCGCTAAGGTATCATCTAAAATCAAACGTTGATACTCAGAAGATTGGGTCGTTAAAGATTTCTTCCCTTCAAACACCACATCTAACTGCTGTGATAACTCTTCTCGAATACTTTTTTGTCTAGCTCTTAACACTTTCACCTGAGGGTTATTTGGTGATAACGCTCTGACTTGATCAAGCTGAGTTTGAATTGAAATTAATTCATTTTGTAATTTTTGTACCAAGGTTAAAACTGATTCTGACTGGCTTGCCACATCAAAAATTTCATTTTTAACACGATATTGGCTTAATGCGACAGAAGTTTCAGTTAAGTGATTTTCAGCTTCATTAACGGATTGTTCTGCAAATTTAATGGTATCTCTACGCGCACGATCATTAAGCTGATTCACTAATTTCTCAGCGAGATTGAGCAAGGCATTATTAATTTCTTGCGCTGATGCCGCATCAAAAGTACGCACCCTTAATGTTGCAATACCCGATAATGAATCAATGCTAATTGATAGGTGATCGCGAAAATATTGATAGAACGCTTCTTGGGAGTCGAATAATCCTAGTGGATCAAAACGACTGAAAAAATCCCCTTCGTCATAATATTTTCTAAGCGGCAAATCAGTTTCTAAGGTGCTTAAGGCATTGCGAGAACGCATAAACTCTTGCACCGTGAAAGTATCATCTTGAGAACGTGCAAAGCCGATACTTTGCAATAATGCGCCCATTCCGCCTAAACTAGCCTGACTACGTGAAGAACGCACAATAAAGCTAGATTCAGAAATATAGACATCTGAAGCCCAGATCGAAAAATAAAAAATCGAACAGAAGGTAGGAATAATCACGGTTATCCACAACAGCGGATTAAGTTTCTTTAAATTCAATTTTTTCTTACGTCTTGCAATAGGCTGATCAATATTTTGTTCCATTTTTTATACACCTACATCTTATTAATACTATTTATGGTAGATAGCGCTGGATTTACTGTTCCAAAGATCATACGAATAAATTTTTGGTATTCAGCCAATGGTGCATTAGAGACATAAACAATATCTTTATCTTTAATTGGAAATTGTTGAATCCAAAACATTGATTGAGGTTCAAGTAAATTTGCCTGATATACTGTCGGAATTTTCATTCCGTTGTGATACCCCTTGGCTTGCCATTCACTTTGTTTATTTAATGACATTTCTTCAAATGGAACGTAACGGAAGATAAATACGCCTCTTGGATCTGCGCGATCATCATTTAATCCACCTAAACGACCGATTGCTTCAGCTAAAGTTAAACCTTCTGCTGAAAAACGAATTTCTTTACTATTTCCTACCGCTCCCATTGCAGTAAAGGAAAGTGGATTATTTATTAAGCTTAGGACATCACCAGAACGCAAAAGAATATTCTCTTGCGGCTCGCGTGCTAATTTTGCTAAAGAAATGGTTTTTACTTGGTTATTTCGGGTAAGTTGCACGGCAATATCTTGTAACTCTCCACTTGTACCACCTGCTGCGGTTACAGCATCTAATACACGTTCACCGTAAGTTGTTAAAGGCATACGCACAGCTGATGATTTAGTTAGTACCGTTACATTTGCAGAATTATTTTTTACAACACGCACAATCGCCTGTGGTTGATTCGCAATAGATTGTAAACGATTGACAATATCAGTTTGAATTTGCTCTGGTGTTTTTCCTGCTACACGCAAAGAACCAACAAATGGAATGGTAACGCGTCCATTATTGCTGACCATTTGCTCCGGCAAGCGAGTGCTTTGACTAGATGAAACCCCACTTTCATCTAACACACTACCAAACAAAATCGCTGGTGGTGCTTCCCAAAGGGTAATATCAAGCAAATCACCAGAACTTACCACACCTTGGTAACGTTGCTTAGAAGAACCTAACTGTTTAAAAGATTGAACTTGAAAAGGCGTATCGCCTACAACCTTGTCATCTAACTTAATTAATTGAACAGCAGGAACATTAGTATTTTGCTGTTCCACTTTTTCAATGCTGCCTTTATTTGGCCCTGATGTGGGTAAATTGGCGCAGGATACGAGTAAGCAACAACTGATAGTAATGAGAGATTTGCGCATATGTTTCCTTATAACTATTATTTGGTATTCAAACGTAAAAATGATAGATAGTCAAAAAATTTTGGGCATTATAATGCATAAATCTCATTTATGGGGATTTTTTTGTTTGAAACAGTAACTAGTTGAAATAGTTAATGAATATTGATCTCCTGAATTTCTATACAAAAAATCATGTTTGACTACCAGTAAATAGGAAAGTAGAATTATACGTTTAAAAATTTGATATGGATGAATTTAGCTGAATAATTTACCGTACAATCAAGTAACTAAAATGCATATCGCTAAACTAAAGAAATTATTTCGAGAGCCGGGTATATTTTTACGTGATTTTTTCAATAAAAAATATCCAGTTTATAATGCAGAGCAACGCATCACCGAGAAAGATGAGCTAGCTATCATTGAAAATAGCTTATATCTTGCAGACTTAGAAAGCAGTATTCAACTTGAACCTTTTAACATTGATGTTGTTTTTACTTGGGTCAATAACCAAGATCTGAAATGGCAGCAACGTCGGCATCAATTTGCCGAGGTAGCTGAGCAAACAGCACTTTATGGCAATGATGAAGCTCGTTTCAGTAATCACAATGAGCTTTATTATTCTCTACATAGCGTGCGTTCTTTTCTCCCTTGGGTAAATCACATTTATATTGTTACAGATGATCAAATTCCCGAATGGTTTACGCCAGAGAATTATCCAAATGTAAGTATTGTTGACCATGCTCAAATTATTGATAAACAATATTTGCCTACGTTTAATTCACATGTCATTGAGGCTCATTTGCATAATATCCCCAATTTAAGTGAATATTTTATCTATTTTAATGATGATGTATTTGTTGCTCGCCCTTTGCCGAAAGCGCATTTTTTTCACCCTAATGGGATCGCTTCACTTTTTATTGCAGATAAAAGTTTAAAAAAAATGGCTATGAAAGGTAAATTAACGCCAACACTTGCGGCATCACAAAACAGCATAGCCTTACTAAACAAGCATTATTTAAATCAAATCGATAGATCACTGGTTCATACATACGTTCCGTTGAGAAAAAGTGCTTTTCAAACTGCTTGGCAAAGGTATAATTCAGAGATTTTAGCTTTTTTATCTAATAAGTTTCGTACAAATCAGGATCTAAACTTGGCTACTTTCCTTGTTCCGTGGCTAATGTATTTAAATGGTCAATCTACAGTAGGTGCTGAAATATGCTATTATTTCAATATACGCTCCAATAATGCAGTAAGCCAATACCAAAAACTATTGAAAAAAAAATAAACTAGGTCAACAACCGCATTCATTTTGTGCGAATGACTTTCATAGCACAAAACAGATTAAAAACTATCAGGAAAAACTGATTGAAATGTTAAAAATTTATTTTAATAAATAGACTAAAATTACAGGTTATATCTTATGAATAAGAAAAAATTAAAAAAATTACTTCGAGATCCTAAACTATTTTTCCGAGATATGTATGCTAAAAGAGCCATACAAGTAAAAAAACATTTGCCTATGAGATATAAAGGAAATAACTACTATACTATTGTTTCTGCTGTCTATAATGTGGAAAAATATCTTGATGATTATTTTAATAGTATAGTCAAACAAAGCCTTAGTTTCAAAAAGCATATTCAAATTATTCTAGTTGATGACGGTTCTACCGATAATTCCGCTCAAATCATTAAAAAATGGCAAGCTAGATTTCCTAAGAATATACACTATTTTTATAAAGAAAATGGTGGGCAGGCTTCTGCGCGTAATTTAGGGCTAGAGTATGTTCAGACAGAGTGGGTCGTCTTTACTGATCCTGATGATTATCTACATCCAGACTATTTTAAATCAGTAGATTATCATTTAACGAAAAACGTCTCAGCTACTATGCTTGTTACTAATTTAAAATTATTTATTGAAAATCAAGGTATTATTAAAGACAGCCATCCTTTAAAATTTCGTTTTGATAAAACACATACTATTAAAGTATCAAACTTAGATCGGTTTATCAATTTATCTGCGGCATCTACTTTTTTTAAAGTATCGTATATTAATAGAAATAGATTACATTTTAATCATCAAATAAAACCGAATTTTGAGGATGGCAAGTTTATTGCTGATTATTTATTGCAGCAGCAAAATGCTGATGTAATTTTCAATAAGGATGCTATTTATTTTTATCGTAAACGTAACAATAGTAGCTCAACTCTAGATACTTCTTGGTTAAAACCTGAGAAATTTTCAGATATCTTTGAGTTTGGATTTATCCCTATGCTAGAAAGTTATAAGCATAAGATTGGAAATATTCCTTCTTTTATTCAAAAGACAGTATTATATGATATGAGCTGGTATATTCAATACTTACTGAATAGACCTGAACGTCTTGATTTTTTAACTATAGAACAAAAGCAAAAATTTTATAATCTGATAGATATTGTTTTTTCATATATTGATGAAAAAAACATTATGGAATTTAATCTAATAGGAACATGGTTATTCCATAAAGTTGGAATGCTTGGTTTATTTAAAAAAATAGAACCTCCATTTCAAATTGCGTATATTGAAAATATAGATCGTGAACAGAAACAATTTCTAGTTAGCTATTATACTTACTTTGACTTACCTTACTCAATTAAAATTGGTAATCAAGAAATTATTCCAACTTATGAAAAGACAGTTGTCAATATTCTAAATGATAAGTTATTTGTTTATGAAAAACGGTTGTGGATTTCTTACTCATCACTTAAAAACTCAGCAAGAATTGACTTATTATTAAATAATAAATCTATGCGGATTTCCATCAAGGGTAAGATATTTAGTAAGGGAATTGAATTAAAAGAACTAATTAACCTATTTATGCCATCTCAAAAATATATTTCAGATGGCAGTTGGCTTTTAATGGATAGAGAAACTAAAGCAGATGATAATGCAGAACATTTCTATCGTTATATGATGAAGAACCATCCTGAAAAAAGTTGCTATTTTGTTTTGAATAAAACGGCACAAGATTGGGATAGATTAGAGAAAGAGGGCTTTAATTTAGTTGAATTTGGAAGTAAAGATTATGAAGAACATTTGCGAAAAGCTGATAAGATCATTTCTAGTCACTTAGAAAAACACATTAATAATTATTTTGGTGATCTTTATGAATATAGCAAAAAGTTTGTTTTCCTTCAGCATGGAGTAACTCAGAATAATTTATCTATCTGGGTTAATACTAAGATTAATTTACATTGCTTCATTACTACAGCACTTCCAGAATATAAAGAAATTGCAGCAAACTTCAATCGTTATAAACTAACTGAAAAAGAAGTAGTATTAGCTGGTTTCCCGCGTTATGATAGCTTACTATCTAAAAGTATTCTTAGAGGAAAACGTATTCTAATTATGCCCACTTGGCGAAATTATATTGTGGGGAAAAATATTGGAAATGGTAGTAATAGGCGCATTATTAATAATTCTTTTATGGAGACTTCCTACGCTCAACACTGGTTTAGCTTTTTACATTCAAAAGAATTAAAATTATTAGCCGAAAAATATGAACATAAGGTTACTTTCGCTCCTCACCCTAATATAGAACCCTATTTACCCCTATTTAAGGTTCCTTCTTATATAGAAATTTGGAAAGGGGAAGAGGCTACGGAAAGCATTCAAAACTTATTTGGAGACTCCTCAATTTTAATTACAGATTATTCTTCAGTAGCTTTTGATATGGCTTATCTTAATAAGGCTGTTATTTATTATCAATTTGATCGTGATGAATTTTTTTCAGGTGCACATACTGTTCAAAAAGGATGGTTTGACTATGAAAGCTCTGGCTTTGGTCCTGTTACTTTAACTGAACAGAACACATTTGATGCATTAAAAAATATCTTACAATCAGGATTAGATAATAAATATCTTACTCGTATTAAAGAAACTTTTCCATATCAAGATGATCAAAACTGTGAACGTGTATATCAAACTATTGTTGCATTGGATAATCCTGAAGAACGTAACAATTTGCCAATTTTAAAGAATATGATTGTTCATGCTGAACAAAATCAGGCTTGGGAATTAGCAGCTAGTCGTATTCAGATTTTGTTTGATGAAAATAGGCTAGAACAAAAAGAATTAGATGATTACTGGAATCGCTATTTGAATGCACTATTTAATAGTAAGCAGTTTAATAAATTACAAAATTTACTATTAGAGAATCCTAAATACTCTCAATATTGGCAAGCTAAAATAGATTTGCAAATTGGCAATGCTATTAAAGGAGCTAGATTCTTCGCTAAAGAAAATACTATCGGTAGCCAAGAAGATTTTTTAATAGCTCTTCTTATATCAGCCTTTTATAAAGATAAAGAGAATACTAAAAATTTATTAAAACGACTAAATAAAAATTTAGAAAAAAAATACCGCTCTTTACTGGAAATAGCAAAGAAAATTTTAGAACAAGATTATTTTGTAGCGTTAGCATTACTAAAAACTTATATAGATACAATAGATATGGCTAATCGAAATAGCTTAAAGCTTGAACTATTAGCTTCTTATATTTATATGAAGTTAGGTAATTTACAAGGTGCACACCAATGCCTTGTGACCTATGAAAAGCATACTAAAAATGATCCAAGCTGCCGTATAGCAATTGCAAGATTAGCAAAGCTCCGTGGTGATTTTGACAAAATGTTTATTCAGCTTAATCGTGCTTTTGAAGAAAATTTATTACTAATTCCTGAGGATTTGGCTGTTGACTATCTGAAGAAAATGCTTGACAGTGGAAACTCTGAAGGTGAAGAGTATCTGTTGAAACAATTCCGACAAAAATACTCTGAAAATTTAGAAATAGCTTTATATGAGGCCGAAAAACTTTACCAAGCTCAAAACTGGAAAGGACTAATAAAGGTTATAGATGAATTTGTCCCAACTTCGCGTGAAGCTGCTTATTTTTATATAATTGCTCTATGTCGTTTGAAAAACGATAAAACTGCACAATATTATTTTAATGATTTGACCGCTCAAGATACGTTAGCTTATTGGAAATTAGCAGCAGAAGTTGCTGAAGTTAAGGGGGATAAAGTATTGCAAGCGAAGTGCATAAGAAAGCAATTAGAGTATTTACAATAGTCACTGAGTTAAGTAAAGCCGCCGTCTGTCGGAGTTAGTTTTTCAGACGGCTGTCTTATAATGATTTATTCTAGCTCCATTGTTGGCGTGATATACTGAAGATGGTTTATTTTTGTAAGGTCTATCCCATTATCAATATCAGTGTATAGGACATTATTTCTTTCCCAAAATACATCTTTACGTATAACTTTGGCAGGGACCCCAGCAATTATGCAATTATTAGGAAAGCGTTTTTTTACAACGGAATATGCTCCTACTATGCTGCCATTCCCTATTTGTGAGCCACCCCAAATTGTTGCTCCATATGCTACCCATACTCGATAACCAATGATTATATCCTTAGACGTATTTAAACGCTTTCCTGTACGTACATCGTAGATAGGGTGTGCGTCATCGGTTCGGATTTGATTATTAGTAGCAAACATACAATCTTCACCGATAGATAGAGTGGTATGTTCAGCGACTGTAATGTAAACAGGATTTGTGCTAGTCGTTTTGCTTCCTATTTTAATAGGTACACCCTACTCCTAAACACCATTGCCCTTTCATAGAAACATTTTCACCAATATACACTTTGCTATTATGTCCTAAAAATTCTAAAAATACATTACGAAGATTTGCATTAGGATGAATAGTAACTTGATTCCCTCCCCCGAGAAATTGAAAATGGCAGTTATGTAGATTATTTGGAGCAGTGATTTTATTACCTGATGTATCATAGTAGTTGCCAGAGATTAATTCTTTTTTTCTGCTATTAACTACGGGTACGGGACGATCGGCAAAATATTGCTCAGCTCGCTCTGCGAATTTAATAAATAAAGAACAAATCTGCGAAAAATCAAGAGTGCTCACATCATACATGTATACATTATCATTCTCCAGCTTAATTAGTTTGGTATCTGGGTATATGATACTAATATTATCTATTGGGGTTTTATCTCGGTAGAATAAAAATATTTTTTGTTGAACTAGATCCAAACTAACTGAAAAGAATGATTCACGATCACTCTGAAAGTCGCAATATACATTTTGCTGGTAATAGATTTTAATTGATGTGGATTTCAATTTAATCGTTTTCAGTATTTCTTGTTGAAATTCTTCAGTTGTTTTGTTTATCATCTTACCTTCCACAATATATTTTTAATCTGATTATCAGAATAGATAGTAAGCAGTATGCTTACTATCTATTTGATTATAGCTAGACAAAGTCTAGCTATAAAACTATACGCTATGCGTATGGAATCAAAAAGCTTAAGCGGTGAACAGAATAAAAAAGTCCTCCTATAATGAATAAGGCAGACAACCAAAATTCAGAATATAGGAG